>JAFYBJ010000046.1 GCA_017540265.1 Lachnospiraceae bacterium | reverse complement strand
GTCCTGCGCAGGTCAGTCCGTCCCTGCTTTCCGTAAGCGCTATGCTGCCCTTTTCCATAGCGGGAGCTTCTTTTTCCAGTCCTTCCGCAATCGGCGCGATACAGCCTTTAAGCGCTTCCAGTTCCTTCCCGGTTCCGGCCACATTAAGAAGTATATTATCCTTTACAAACAGCACGGCAGCGGTATTTTTAAGACCATTTATTATCTCTTCCTTCTTCTCCTCAAAATTATCTTCCAGATCTTTTAAGAAGCGGTAAAAATCCAGTCCCGAAAGGATCTCCATCGCCTTGGCATATTCCGAAAGCATTCCGTATGCGTGTTTGTTGGCGATCGAATTTGTACTGAACTGCATCATGCTCTGTAAACCACTTCGACTCTCCGCGATGATTTCCTTTAAACGTTTTTCATCATCAAGCTTTGTTGTAAGGAGCACTTCCTTTATCAGATCAGTCAGTTTCCCTGTATTCTCCGTAAGGACAGAGCTTCTTGCCACGATATAAGCTTTATATTTATCAACATCGCATTCCGGAGTCTCAAACTGCTCATGGAAGAACAGACCTCCGGTATACTTATCAAGCTCATAGCCTAACTTTTCATAGCTGTACGAGGCTGTATCCGAAGCGCATAATACACGGCAGAGCAGTGACGCATAAGGATAAAGATCAAAGGGAAGCTTTTCCAGATCAAAGAGCATATTAAAATACAATATCCCATTGGTATCGATATTATGGTACAGCGTCCTTATACCATCGATATCTGTTTCCTCTGTTCCCGTCCATTCACCCTCTCTCTTTATATCAGAGCGCTTAAGCATGGGCAGGCACTTAAGAGCTTCCTCGGGATCCGGAGTCTCCTGATAAAGCTTTAATTCCTTTGTAGCGGTGACTATAGCCTTCCTTTCTTCCGGGGAAAGTGAATCCCTGTATTTTTCAAGCTTATCCGCAAGCTCCTTATCCTTCTTTGCCGTATATCCTTTTTCCGGAACCAGTTTAAGAACGGACTTATGCGGATTCTTTATAAGATACTCTTCTACAAGTTTTTCGAAATAATCTGTATCTATCTTTTCCCTGAGGAACTTAAAAGTATCCAGCTGTTCTATATGAATAAAAGGTTCATCCTTATCATAAAGCCAGCTGTCGAGGCACTTAAGTCCCCTTGTTAATCCCTTGGGATAAAAACCGGAATCAGCCTCCCTGAATCTGAATTCCTTTCTGTTAAGGCAGGCCGTAAGGGCATCCTTGTCAAAGCCCTCCTTTACCACCCGTTCAAGCTCATCTTCTATTATCTGTATGAAGCGCTCTTCATCCTCCGGCTCGGCATTTTTTGCGGAAATGCTGTAATAAGGCTGGTATATGCCGTTTTCAAAAGTGGAACTTATATCTGTTCCTATGCCTGCATCTATAAGAGCTTTTTTAAGCCTTGATCCGTCGGCTGAAACAAGAGCATAATCGATAAGCTGGAACGCAATATAGAGCTTTCTGTCAGTGCTCTTTCCCACCACTGCGTTATAGGTAAGATACGTATTCTTTTCTTCGTTTTCATCTTCCGATATGGGATATTTTTTCGTTATCTTTTTGACTCCCTCAAAGGGCTTCTGCTCACCGGGGAAGGAATCCAGTTCTATCCTGTCATAGCCATTAAGATAATGCTCATCCATCCAGTCAAGTCTCTCGTTCCAGTCTGCGTTACCGTAAAAATAAATATAAGAATTGACGGGATGATAATATGCCCCATGGAATCTGAGGAAATTCTCATAAGTAAGATCCGGAATATTCTCGGGATCACCGCCGCTCTCCACTCCGTAGGATGTATCCGGGAAGAGGCTGTTCATGGTCTCCCTTGCAAGTACATCATCAGGAGATGAGAACGCGCCCTTCATCTCATTGTAGACCACTCCGTTTATCTTAAGTTCTGAGTTCTCATCCTCCATCTCATAATGCCAGCCCTCCTGGCGGAATATCTTTTCCTCATGATAGATATTCGGATGGAAAACCGCATCAAGATATACATGCATGAGATTCTTAAAATCCTGATCATTGCAGGACGCAACGGGATAAACCGTCTTATCCGGATAGGTCATTGCATTTAAAAAAGTATTTAAGGAGCCCTTTACCAGTTCCACAAAAGGATCCTTTAAAGGAAACTCATCTGAACCGCAGAGCACGGAATGCTCAAGTATGTGAGCCACACCCGTTGAATCCGCAGGCGGTGTCCTGAAAGCAATATAAAAAACTTTATTTTCCTCGTCATTATCGAGTATCGCCACTCTGGCGCCGCTCTTTATATGTTCCAGCAGATATGCGTCACTCTTTATATCAGAGCTGTAATGATGGCTTATGAGCCTGTATGCTTTTAATTTCTTTTCATCAAACATTTTCTGTCCTCCATGCCGCTTATAATTTAAAACCCATCAGCGCAAGATTGGATATGACCACTTCCTGCACAAAAATATCTTCATTATCCTGAAGTTCGAGGAGCTCCTCCAGTTTAAGATCCCTGACTTTAAAACTCCCGTCCTTACAGGGAATGGATGCTCTCAGCCTCACTTTAAGATTATCATATATCCTGTAATTCTTATCCTCCGGCGTAAGTCCGAAGATATGCTCCCCTATGCGCATATCTGTATCCGCAAAGGGAAGTATCAGCCTGTCTATAATGGTCTGGAATTTAAAAGGCACCCTCTCCTCATAGAGCAATTCCCCATAGGTAAAACGCGCTCCTATCATGGTCCTTGAAAATTCCTGGAGCACATATTTATAATCGTCTTCCGCAAGCTCTCTCATTCGAAATCCTCCGGTACTTCTATGTAATCCCCGCAATTTGCCGAGACCCTTATGGCCTCGCATATCTCTTCATAGGTAAAGCAGCCCTCTTCTGCCAGCTCCTCTATGGTGCATTTACGTTTTAATTCATCATGGATCTCTTCTGCCTTGCCCATTACCTTCATTACAAGCGAAAGTGCATTCCTGCCGGCTTCCGCCTCATTGTTTTCAAGAACCGTTATCTCCTCCATGGCATTCATCACCATGCGCATCACCAGCTCATCCAGCATATCCGGATCATCCAGTGTTTCCAGACTGTCCATGGCCATGGCAACAGCCACATTACCCTCGCCTATCAGATCCGCCACAGCCGCGCCCTGGCCGGTATAGAGCTTTGCAGTATCCACTACAGCCTTAAGATAGCTGTTTATCAGACTTTCCTTTGCTGCACGGTCCCCGTTTTTTGCATTCATCACCAGCACGCGTTTCATTGAAGCATCTATGTCATCAAGCTCTTCAAGCTCATCCATATAAAGCTTTATGAGTTTTTCGTCATCAGCTTTAAGATATTCGTTCTCCGGAAGTGCCTCACCTATCCCGATATTATTCTCCTTAAAGTAGGAAGTAAGGATATCCTTCTGCTGCCCGGATATGTCGGGAAAGCTTTCACTTAACTGTTCCTCAGTAAGGAAACCGCCCTGCATCACTGCAGTTTCCTTAAGCTCCGATATCTTCTCTATAAATTTCTGTTCTTCGTTCATCATGTGCCTTCTCTCTTAAAATGCTTATGCGTAAATAAATGATCCTGACAATACTCATAATTGCCCTCGCATTTTGAACAGAATCTGAATTCCAGATCAGGATACTCATCGCTTGTCCTGCCGCAAATGGCACACTTATGTTTTGCGATGGTGCCGGTGCGTCTCATACCTTCCGCAGCCTTTCTCTTAAACTCCTTCTGTCTGGCACGCATCTTCGGACTGAGCTTAAAATGCGTGCTTGTAAGCAGAATGAACACCCCGAAATTGGCAAAAGCCGCACCCACGACAAAGAGCCCCACAGGCATGGATGTAAGGGCCATTACGATAAGAAATACGGCATCTATTATTCCAAGAACCTTTACCTTGATGGGAATGATGAACATAAGAAGCACCTGCGAATCCGGATAGGTCGCCGCAAAGGCAAGAAACACCGCCATATTAATATAATAAGTGGAGAATTCCCTTGCCGTTGCAGTATAATACCATGACCCCCCGTATATTTCGGGACAGTCTCCTAACTTTAACGCATAGGTTTCATCAATTACGGCTATGGCTTCTTTTGTAAATAATTCCGAATATCCGAAGAAGAGGAAGCCGGCGATCAGCGTAAATATCACTCCGCATAAAACGTAGAAATTAAAATAAAAGCTTCCCCATGCTGCTTCCAGCGACCTGGATATTGAATAATAAAAATAAAGCGTTATGAGTAAAAAAAAGATCTCACTGCTTTCCGGCGGGATCATTATCCATGATATAAGCCGCCATACCTGTCCCTGTAGTATGGCATGCGGATTTAAGGAAATGAGATTTGCCAGCCTGCCGTTGCTGACTAAATTCATCATATAGCCCGCAGCATATATTATGACCATATATAAAGGCAGGTTCCTTATCGCATATTTACCGAACTTCTGCTCAAGCTTAGTAACAAAATTCATAGAACTTACCCGTGCAGGCCCCTTGCCTGTCTGTCCATATCCTCTACCACTATATCGTATATCTCACCAAGGCTCCTGCAGTATTCAAGTACCAGCCAGGGCTCGTTTGTATGGAAGTGTATCTTAATGGGATCACCGTCCCCGCCTACAGCTAAAAGACAGTCGCCCTTAAAGTGCTCTGTTATATAATCATTCACCTCATCCTCATCAAGGTCGTCTCCGTCAATAAGTAACTGCGTATCATATCTGAATTCTATAGGTTCCATTTTTTCCTCCTTATTCTGTCGTGATATGCTTTTAATAATATATGAATCGCTCTGCTTAATACCTGAACACGCACAATCCTAGATATTATATCACAAACAGTTCGTTATGTATAACTCCGGCGGCAGTTCAGAATCTTATATAGCACCGGGCTTTTAACTCTCTCATAAAACGCGGCAGCGGAAATCCCACTACATTGTCATAATCTCCCTTTATGCCCTTTATAAGCCTCCCCCCTATCCCCTGTATGCCATAGGAACCTGCCTTGTCCATCGGTTCCTTTGAGGATATGTAATCATAAGCCTCTCTTCTGTCAAAGGGATACATTTCAACCTCCGTACATTCCGTAAAAAATATCCCCTCATCTTCCGATATACTGCCATCCTCATTTTTAAGAACCGCGCTTACCCCCGTATACACCTGATGTACATTTCCCGAAAGCAGCATCAGCATATTAAATGCATCCTCCTCATCCAGGGGTTTGCCAAGTATCCTTCCGTTATACGCAACCACCGTATCGGCTCCGGTCACGAGGATCTTTTTATCATTTTGCGAGGTTTTATAAGCCTCCGCAGATGCAATAGCCTTTCTTTTCGAGAGAATACCCGCATATTTTTCCGGGTCCTTCTCATCCGTATGTTCATCAGCTCCGGAAACAAAAATATCAAAGGATAAACCAGCTGTATTAAACAGATCCTTTCTTCTGGGAGAACCGGAAGCAAGCACGATATCAATACACTGTTCCATTTAAGAAAACCTCCGTTAAAGATCATGGTATACGCTATCGATTATTCTTTATACCACCCTTTCTGTCAAATACATTTTCTGATACAATGATGCCAGTGGCAGTTTTCAGGATTGCGAGAGTTGCGAAGCAACGAAGCAATCCGTTGGCATCATTACTAATACAGGAAAGCATATACTAAAATGGTACTTCATAAATTTCATTTTCTTGCGCTCGGGCTCATAGGCGGCTCCATCGCAAAAGCAATAAGGAAAGCCCGTCCCGACGCCGTGATCAATGCTTACGCAAGACATCCCGAAAAATTAAATGCCGCCGTGATGGACGGCACGGTAAACAGGGTTACGGCTGTCCTTGACGATATCGATCCCGACACGGATGTTATATTTCTCTGCGCACCTACAGGCGCCAATATTTCGAACCTGAAAGAGCTGGCAGCAGATAAAAAACTTGCGGATGTACTTGGAAATATCATTATCACCGATGTTGGAAGCGTAAAAGGAGATATACAAAACTGTGCGGAAAGCCTTGGTATCACCGCAAATTTTCTGGGGGGTCATCCCATGACCGGACGCGAAAAAAGCGGCTATGAAAACTCGGATGCATCCCTGCTTGAAAACACTTATTATCTGCTTGCGCCTTCAGCTGATACCAAAAGCGATTATACGGAAGCTTTGACAGCATTAGTAAAGGAACTGCACAGCATTCCCCTTGTCACCTCCCCTTCAGAGCATGACAGGGCTACCGCTGCAATAAGCCATGTGCCCCACCTTATAGCCGCTGCACTTGTAAAATGCGTAAAGGACCACGACAACAGGGAAGAACTGATGCGTACCATAGCCGCAGGAGGCTTCAGGGATATCACCCGCATCGCCTCTTCAGATCCGTCCATGTGGGAAAATATATGCAGAAGCAATACAGGAGAGATAAGGGCATTCCTGAGAAGCTATATAAACGAACTGGAAAAAATAGACGATTATCTTGAAGAAAAGGATTTTTCAAACATCTCCGGTCTTTTTAAGGAAAGCGGTGCCTACCGTTCCTCCATGCCTGTAAGAGGCCGTGGTTCCATGCAGGGCATCTGGCGCATATTCGTGGATATCCCCGATGAGAGCGGTGCCATCGCAGGAATAGCAGCCCTTCTCGCACTCAAGAAGATAAGCATAAAAAACACCGGCATCACCCATAACAGGGAACAGGCAGAAGGCGCTCTTTATATCGAATTCTACGATGAAAGATCCTTAAACGATTCCCTGCCGCTTATAAAAGCCGCCGGATACAATGTCATTGTAGATAAATAAAAGATTCTTCGGGCTAAAGCCCTCAGAATGACAGTATTAGACAGTACTATGGAGTTACATATGAAAGAGATAAGACCTGCAAACAAGCCCCTTAAGGGAAGCATAAGCGTTCCCGGAGACAAATCCATATCACACAGGAGCATCATGTTCGGTGCCCTTGCAAAGGGCGACACGCATATAACAAATTTCCTTATGGCAGATGACTGCCTTTCTACAATAGACTGTTTCAGAAAACTGGGCGTTTCCATCAATGTAACAAAGGAAATGATCACTGTTTGCGGAGCAGGGCTTCACGGACTGAAAGAACCCGCAAAAACGCTTTATACCGGGAATTCCGGAACTACCACAAGGCTTATCTCAGGAATCCTGTCCGCCCAGCCTTTTGACTGCAGGCTCACCGGCGACGAATCAATAGAAAAGCGTCCTATGAAGCGCATAATGACTCCCTTATCCCTGATGGGTGCGGATATAAAGAGCGAAAGGGATAACGGCTGCGCTCCCCTTATCATACACGGTAAAAAACTGCATGGTGTGGATTATATCTCACCTGTTGCATCCGCACAGGTAAAAAGTGCAGTTATACTTGCAGGACTTTATGCCGATTCCAGGACAACCGTTACGGAACCCGCTCTTTCAAGAAACCATACAGAGCTTATGTTAAAAGGCTTTGGCGCAGATATAACCTCTTCAAGGCTTACAGCTTCCATTAACCCCGGAAAAGAACTTTATGCCTGTGATATATCCGTCCCCTCCGATATATCCTCCGCAGCATATTTCATCACCGCAGCCATGCTTGTGCCCGGTTCGGAACTTCTCATAAAAAATGTAGGCATCAATCCCACAAGGGCCGGCATACTTAAGGTATATAAGGAAATGAACGCCTATATAGAACTCGTTGACAGACGTCTCTCCGGCGGGGAGGAAACAGCAGATATACTTGTAAGATATTCCCGGGACAGACTTAAAGGAACCACCATAGAAGGCGATATCATCCCGGCTCTCATAGATGAGCTGCCCGTGATCGCCATTGCCGCCGCTTTTGCGGAAGGACGCACCGTTGTAAAAGACGCTGCAGAGCTTAAGGTAAAGGAATCCGACCGGATAAAAGCCGTAAGCGAGGGGCTTACTTCCATGGGCGGCGATATCACAGCCACGGACGATGGCTTTATCATAAACGGCAGTGAAGAGCTTTTAGGCGGCAGCATAAAGAGCTTTAACGACCACCGCATAGCAATGAGTTTTGCCATTGCCGGACTTGCATGTAAAAATCCCGTACTGATCGACAGCACGGGATGTGTGAATATTTCCTATCCGGAATTCTTTGATACACTTTCAGGGCTTTAATTAAGATCTTTTAACCCTTTCTCTCTTCTCCCCAGAAAGTAACAAGAAGAAGGCCGGGACCGGTATGGGAACCGATGGTGGTTCCTATATAATTTATCTCTATGGGAGCGCACATATCAGGAAATTTTTCTTTTATCATTGCCGCCAGCTCCTTTGCACCCTCTTCATTATCGGCATGACCTATAAAGCACTTGCCTTTATAACCCGCTCCGCCGTCAGCCTTTTCTGCCATAAGTTGCACAATGCGCTCCATGGTCTTTTTCTTTCCCCTTATCTTTTCCTTAACCTGCAGGCTGCCGTCATGAGCTACATGAAGCAGCGGGCATATGCCAAGCATCTTGCCTATGACTCCCGCAGCTTTTGATACCCTGCCTCCCCTTATGAGATAAGTCAGATCGTCAGTAAAGAACCAGTGCTGAACCTTAAGCCTGTTAGCCATCGCAAATTCATAAACTTCCTCCGCGCTCTTTCCCTCATCCCGCAGGTCACAGAGCTTATCCGTAAAAAGACCTACACCGCAGGAAGCTGAAAGTGAATCAAGGGCATAAATCTTCCTGTCCGGATATTTTTCCTCCAGCTGTGACTTTGCTATCATAGCCGAATTGAGGGTACCTGATATTCCTAAAGTAAGTGAAAGATGGACTATATCCTTTCCCTCTTTTAAGAAAGGTTCGAAAAAATTGATATATTCATCCACATTCACCTGACTGGTCTTTGTCATAGAGCCCGCCCTCATCCTGTCATAAAACGTCTTGAAAGGCATGGACTTCCCGTTATTGTCCATGTACTGCTCACCATCTATCTCAAAATGAAAACATACATAATGGATATCGCGCTTTGCACAATATTCATCGTTAAGATCCTGTGTCGATTCCGTGCTTATGATAAAATCTGCCATACTTCACCCCTTTATCCTTATTTGTCAGCCTCTGAAAAACTTGAATAAACACTTATACGGCTTATGTCCGGTTCGGACATACCTATAAATATGCCGCCGTAGAAAATGTCATCATCTTTTCTTAACATCCTTATTATCTCAACAAAGCAATGGATGGTCTCCTTCGTCCATATTGTCAGAAAGCATTCATAGACAGCGCCTATGGAAAGCTGTTCTCTGCATTCAAAGCCCATACCATCCCTTGAGACATCAACAACATTTACGGTGATCTCTCTTGCAGCATCCGCATCCATATTATCCAGGCGTTTTAACATCAGCCTGCATTCGAGATCCATTCTTTTTGCCCTGCGTTTTTCTTCCACCTTTGTCCCCTCCGCCTGAATTATAAACAAAACATCGGTACATTATATCACAATTTTTATAACACAGAAATCATGAAATAAACATGGCATCTCCGAAAGAAAAGAAACGATATCGTTCTTTCACTGCTTCCCTGTATGCCTCAAGTACATTTTCCCTGCCTGCAAGCGCCGACACCAGCATAATGAGAGTCGACTCCGGCAGATGGAAATTTGTTATAAGCGCATCACATATCCTGAAACGGTATCCCGGATAGATGAATATATCCGTATCCATATATCCGTCGTGAAGTATCCCTGCCTCATCCGCCATACTCTCCAGTGTACGGACAGACGTGGTTCCCACGCAAACAATACGCCTTCCCTCTGCTTTTGCCTTGTTTAAGCGTAAAGCAGTAAGCCTGTCTATATGGCATCTTTCAGTATGCATCTTATGATCCAGGATGTCATCTTCCTTAACAGGCCTGAATGTTCCAAGTCCCACGTGGAGTGTCACAAAATTTATGCCTACGCCTGATTTGCTTATCTGCTCCAAAAGTTCTTCCGTAAAATGGAGTCCCGCGGTAGGAGCGGCTGCCGATCCCTGTTCCCTTGCATAAACAGTCTGATACCTCTCTTTGTCATTTAAACGATGATGTATGTAAGGCGGTAACGGCATCTCGCCAAGCTTATCAAGTATCTCCTCAAATATACCTTCAAAGGAAAAACGTATCTTTCTGTTTCCTTCTTCAAGTATGCCTTCCACAGTGCCTGTAAGAAGCCCCTCTCCGAAATCAATGACTGCACCTTCCTTTGCCTTCTTCCCGGGCCGCACAAGAGTCTCCCAGGCGCCGTCATCAAGATGCTTAAGCAGCAGCACCTCTATCACGGCTCCCGTGTCCCTTTTAACGCCGTAAAGCCTGGCCGGCATCACCCTTGTGTCATTTAATACAAGCTCATCCCCTTCTTTAAGAAAACCGGGGAGTTCATAAAAATGCCTGTGGGAAATCTCTCCGCTTGTCTTATCAAGCAGCATAAGCCTTGATGATGACCTGTCGGGAAGCGGATCCTGCGCTATCAGTTCTTCAGGCAGTTCATAAAAATAATCAGATTTTTTCATTTCCTATATCCTTAAGGAAGGCAATATAAGCCTTGTAAACTTCATAAAGATCGGCCTTGCTGATCGCCTCATGAGGCGCATGCATATTGAGCACCGGCACGCCGCAATCGATAACGTTCATTCCGTAGAGCGCCATGATATAAGCTATGGTTCCGCCGCCGCCGGCATCCACGGCACCGAGCTCGCCCATCTGGTATCTGACTTTTGCCTTGTCCATCACACGGCGGATCGCTCCCAGATATTCCGCATTGGCATCATTAGAACCGGACTTGCCCCTTGAACCGGTAAACTTGTTAAATGAGAATCCCATCCCCATGTACGCTGCATTCTTTTTATCAAATACGGATGCATATGTGGGATCGAAGCCTGCAGTAACATCGGAGCTTAACATAAAGGAATTCGCAAGTGTCCTTCTTATCTCAAGTTCCGAATAATCTCCCATAGCCGCAGTCAGCTCTGCCACACAGTTTTCAAAAAATCTTGACTGCATTCCCGTTGCACCCACGGAACCTATCTCTTCTTTATCCACGAGTACACAGCAGCTGGTAAGGGACGGCTTTTCCACCTCAAACATCGCCTTATAGGAAGGATAAGTGCATACCTTGTCATCATGTCCGTAAGCAAGCACAAGGCTTCTGTCAAAACCTGCATCCCTTGCCTTTCCGGCAGGTACCACCTCTATCTCTGCACTCTCAAAATCATCCTCTGTTATGCCGTATTCCTTTAAGAGAATATCAAGCACATTCTTCTTTATCTTTTCCTTTGCGGCGCCCGGTTTCTTCTCTTCCGCTGCAGAAAGCTTAATGGGCATATTACCGGCTATGATATCAAGAGCCTCGCCCTCCACTACCTTTGCGCCGTTTTTTTTCATCTGCTCGGAAGCAAGATGTATGAGAAGATCCGAAATGAAGAATACGGGATCATCATCATCCTCACCGATGTTTACCACCACAGTGGTTCCGTCCTTCTTAACCACTACGCCGTGAAGCGCAAGAGGAATGGTAACCCACTGATACTTCTTTATGCCGCCATAATAATGGGTATCCATATATGCCATACCGCCATCCTCGTAAAAGGGGATCTGCTTTATATCAAGCCTTGGAGAATCGATATGCGCACCCAGTATTGCCATTCCGTCGGAAAGAGGGCGTGTGCCGATATTAAACATCACCACTCCCTTGTTCATATTGCAGAAGTATACCTTATCTCCTGCCTTAAGCTTCTTTCTTTTATAATCCGACGCCCTGAATTCCTTATATCCGTGCGCTTCCGCATCATTGATAACATACTCCGTCACTTCACGTTCGATCTTTGCATTGCTTAAAAATTCTTCGTAGCCTGCCGCAAAATCAAAAGCCTTCTTTTTCTCCGCGGCACTGTAGCCTTCCCATACGGATTTCTTTTCCATTTCTTATCACCTCGCTGTGTAATGATAAACAAAAGATTTTCTGCAAAAAAAAGATACCGGAAACTCCGGTATCTTTTACAGCTCGTAGCGGAATCGAACCGCTGTTTCCGCCGTGAGAGGGCGGCGTCTTAACCGCTTGACCAACGAGCCTCGCTTTACTCAAGCTTTACTAGTATATCACGGAGTGAAACAAAAATCAAGTATTTTTTTTACTACCCCTGAAATAAAGTTTTAAGCCTCTTCAAGCCCGAATATCTCGTGTGCGGCATTCATTGCATGCTCCACTTCCTTCTCATCGATAAGGACTGTAACCCTTATCTCTGATGTAGAGATCATCTTGATGTTGATGTTTGAATTGTAAAGGCATTCGAACATCTTTGCAGCCACACCGGGATTGCTCATCATTCCGGCACCGACTACAGATACCTTTGCAACACCCTTTTCGCATTCCACACTGTTGAAACCTATGCGTTTCTTATTGTCCTCTATCACCTTTACGGCATCCTCTGCATAATCACCTACTACCGTAAATGCGATATCCTGTTCCCCGTTACGTCCTACTGACTGGAGTATCATATCAACGTTGATATTTGCCTGGGCAAGAGCATCAAAAAGCCTGAAGGCAGCACCGGGCTTGTCGCTCAGTCCGATAACAGAAATCTTTGCACAGTTCTTGTCGGATGCAACTCCGCTTATAAGCATTCTCTCCACTTTAACTTCCTCCTTGACCACTGTTCCTTCTTCATTTGTAAGGCTTGAGCGCACCACAAGCTGCACTCCGTATTTTTTAGCAAGCTCCACTGATCTGTTGTGAAGCACACCTGCGCCGAGCGTGGCAAGATCCAGCATCTCATCGTAGGTTATCTCATTTAACTTTCTTGCATTCTTTACTACACGGGGATCAGCTGTATATACGCCGTCAACATCCGTATAAATCTCACACGCATCGGCCTTTAATGCTGCTGCCAGTGCAACCGCAGTGGTATCGGAACCTCCGCGTCCCAGCGTGGTGAAATCATTATATTTATTGATTCCCTGGAAGCCGGTAACTATAACGATCCTGCGCTGGTCAAGCTCATGATGGATCCTCTCGGTATCTATCCTCTTAAGCCTTGCATTAGAGTAATTGGATGTGGTATGCATAGCCACCTGGTACGCATTTAAGCTTACCGCAGGAACTCCGAGATAATCAAAAGCCATTGCCGCAAGTGAAACCGATGTCTGCTCACCCGTGGTAAGCAGCATATCCATCTCACGCTTTGAGGGATTGGGATTGATCTCCTTTGCCTTCGCTATGAGCTCGTCGGTCATCTTTCCCATGGCCGAGAGAACTACCACAACATCATTTCCTTTTTTGTATTCCTCGATACATCTGCGCGCCACATTAAAGATCCTCTCCTTATTGGCAACCGAAGTACCTCCGAACTTTTTTACGATCAGCATAACGCTCCTCCGTATTTAACCAAGTCTTATGTATGAAATCCTGTTTGGAAGATTTTCATATTCGCTTAAAAAAACGCCTTCTTTCATATCGCCGGTAAGAAAAGCAGTCTCACCTTCTATTCCGGCATCAACGATATCCGCATTCCGGAAAACAGTTTCCTTAAGAGTGCTTTTATCTCCGGATATCCTTACGAGATAGTTGAATGTCATATTGTCGGGAGATTCGAACTCTACGGCCTCATCACTCCAGCCTGCGGAAAAATGCTCACCGATATGCCTTGCAAGCTCAACCGCATCACCCACAACAGCGGAAGCCGTAGGGAAACGCCCTGCCCCTCTTCCGTAATAAAGAGAATCATCAAGCATATCCGAGTGAACCAGTATGGCATTGAAAACGCCCTGCGCACAGTTTATGGGATTATCCTTATCTATCATCCTGGGACTTACTATGGCTCCGTATCCGTTCTCTGTCTTCCAAAGTGAACAGATAAGCTTTATGGTCCTTCCGAGTACATGCGCATATTCAAAATCAACGGGACTTATCTTTGTTATTCCCTCTGTCCTTATATCTTCCCAGTTTGCGCTCTTATGTGAGATAAGAGAAACAAGTATGGCAGTCTTTCTGCAGGCATCATAACCTTCTATATCAGCCTCGGGATTTCTCTCCGCATAACCCTTTTCCTGCGCCTCTTTGAGCACTGCGTCAAAATCAGCGCCCTCCTGCTCCATCTTCGTTAAGATATAATTGGTGGTACCGTTTAATATACCGTCAATGCTCTCTATACGATCGGCAGTAAGCGCGTCATTCAATGTACGGAGTATGGGAATACCACCGCCAACGCTTGCCTCAAAGAGATAATTTACATTATTCTCCTTAGCGGTCTTCATAAGCTCTGCGCCTTTTGCGGCAACCAGTTCCTTATTTGATGTGCAGACGCTCTTCCCGGCTTCCATAGCCCTTTTTGAAAAGGTGAATGCCGGCTCGATGCCGCCCATGGCCTCGCATATGATCTTTACCTCATCGTCAGCCAGTATCTGTTCAAAATCATGGACTATACGGTCTTCAAAGGGATCTCCGGGAAAATCTCTGAGATCGAGAATGTATTTCACGCTCATATCAACGCCGTGTTCCCTTATCACATCAGCATTATTTTCAATAACGGAAACTATTCCGCTTCCGACTGTACCATAGCCCAAAACTGCCGCTTTTATCATTACCAGCCTCTCTTTCCATAAATCTCCGGGGCTCCGGAGTCGCTAAAGCAAAACACGATTGCACATTTTATCATAAAAAAAAAACGCATGCAAGACATACATGCGTTATAACGTCTGCAATACTGCTCCCTTCATAAGAGCAGCCCTTAAGGCATCGGAATAACGTTTGTAATTCTTCATGTGTATCTCTTTCGTAAAAGTACCGTCGCGGTATGCTTTCTCCAGAAGCTCATCGGACACGGCATCAAGCATATCCATAAGGCAGAGGTGATCATCATACTGTCTTATAACCCTGTAATCCGCCCTTGCAAGCATTTCGTCCACCTGTTCCCTGTAGAGATCCTTAAGCTCACTTATCTCAGGCAGCGCATCGGGATCCTCCTCCTTTAACACTGAGATTATGAACAGAGGGAGATAGGGATATTTCTCTGACACACGCATCTTTAAGTTTTCAAGCTTAAGCCTTACGTCAAAATAATCCTCACCTCTCTCGATATTACACATCCGGTATTCGAGCATTGCATACTTAAGACCGTAAGACGCAACAAAAGAATAAAGTCCCGCCTTGGTGTCAAAGTAATGAAACCAGAGTCCTTTGCTGACTCCGGATGCCTTCACCATATCATCGGTGCTTGCATGTCTGTAGCCGTTAAGAGCAAATATCTGCATGGCACCGTTTATCATGATATCCTGTTTTTCTTTTTTCAGGGAATAGAATTTCTCATTCATACAGAGCACATTATAGCACAAACATCCCTGTTATAACACAAACCTTCTTTTATAAAAATGATATTGCCCCGGACTTTCGTTTAGGATAAAATAAATAATAATAAAAGAACATTTCCGGAACGAAAGGAGAAAACATCTTATGGCAAAGAATAAATTTGGGAAGTTACTTATACTCGGAGCCCTCGCCGGAGCTGCCGCTGCGGGAGTATATCACTATCTCCAGTCAAAAGACAGGGAACTTGATGATCTCGACGATTTCGATGATCTGGACGATTTTGATACCACAAGCGATGAAGAGTCATCAAGAAGCTACGTAAATCTCGATTCCGAAAGCGCTTCTTTGGAGGAAAAAGCAGAGAGCAAAGAAACCGAGTCACCTTCTTCACCGGCTTCGGATGCAGCATCCGGTGAAACCATAGAATCCTCGGAAGATTTCTTTAACGACAGCACAGAGGATTGATATCAGACTAAAAAACTGCCGCGCTTTTATCAGCGCGGCAGCTTTTTTATGCCCTTTTTAATCTGATCTTAAGATCCTTAATGAATTCATGCGCATTTTCCTTCTGCAATTTTGATGCCCTTGAAGAAGTGACCACCGATTCAAAGAGCCTGTAGGAAGTCTCGTTTTCACCGATCTCCCATGCGATCACCGCAATAAGATAATCTAACTGAAGTTCGTTAAGACCTGTCCTCGTGGAGGAATTTTCCGCATATGGCGCCGTCTCGCTCTCCCTGGCCTTAACAAATCCCTCATATGCACTTTTTAAATACTCAAACTCATTTTTTTTGTATTCTTTTCTTTTGCTCTCTCTTAGATTCTCCGACATATCGGTCCGGTTAAGCAAAGCCTCCATCCCTCTGTATATCCATGCTGTCTTTAAACATATATATGCCTTTTCGCTGTTTTTTCCGTTTCTGACCGCTGAATTCAAGAGAGCAAGCTTGTATCTTAATAATGCATTGTCGTAATCCATCACACCCTTTACGGATGCAGGAGCTTTGAAATTTGCGGAAATATTTGTTTTTATCAGTTCCTTATATGTTTTGGGAAGAGCGCCGTAAAAACGTGTTAACGCCGCATATCCGCACTTTTCGCAGAATATCACATCATACTTTGAAGGATCGAAGCGATCGTAAACAGGCCTTGTATCCTTATCCTGTGATACCATCTTAAGCGTTCCGCTGCGTACCGCCTTCTGTTTAAAGGCTGCTCCGCATACGGGACAGGTATAGCTCTTGTCATAGAGGCAGTCTTCTTCTTTTATCTCTTTCTTTACAGCTTCTTCTTTTGGATTCTCATCCTTTTTCTGATCTTCAAAAATATTTACCTTCGAAGCTCCTCCGAGCCCAAGCGCTTCAAGTCCGCTTAATATTCCCATTAACCCTTCTCCTTAGCCGCATTCTCCAGCTTAAACGAACTCTTAAGACCAACTACTCTGTTAAATACCGGAGCGCCATCCTTTGAATCCTTTGCGTCCGCACAAAAAAATCCGTTTCTTACAAACTGGAAGGAATCATAAGCCTTTGCGCCCTTAAGTGAAGGCTCCATCACGCATTCTTTTATAACCTTTAAGGAATCCGGATTCAGGTTCATTTTACCGGTTTCCTCATCGTATACATCCTTTCCCTCTTCTATAAGACTTTCATAAAGCCTTACCTCAGCTTTAAAAGCTGTGGATGCATTCACCCAGTGTATCGTGCCTTTAACCTTCCTGTTCACCTCTCTGCCATCCTGCTTTGTTTCCGGATCATAGGTGCAGTGCACGGCAGTGATATTACCATCGGCATCCTTATCGCAGCCTGTGCAGGTGACGAAATAAGCATTCATAAGGCGTACTTCATTTCCGGGGAACAGCCTGTAATATTTTTTGGGAGGTTCTTCCATGAAATCCTCGCGTTCTATGTAAAGCTCTCTTCCAAAGGGCAGCTTTCTTGTACCGAGTGCTTCATTTTCGGGATTATTTACGGCATCCAGCTCCTCTGTCTGCCCCTCCGGATAATTGTCGATTATAAGTTTAAGCGGATCAAGGACAGCCATCACGCGAGGATTCTTAAGCTTAAGATCTTCTCTTACGCAATATTCAAGCATAGCCATATCGCTGGAGGAATTCGCCTTGCTGACGCCGGAGAGTTCGATAAAACGTCTTATCGCTTCAGGCGTATATCCGCGCCTTCTTAAAGCTGCAATGGACACGAGCCTGGGATCGTCCCAGCCGTCAACAACCTTATCTTCCACTAACTTCTTGATATAACGCTTTCCCGTGACCACGCCTGTAAGATACATCTTCGCAAATTCTATCTGTCTGGGAGGATGGGGATATTCAAGTTCCTCAACAACCCAGTTATAAAGAGGTCTGTGATCCTCAAATTCAAGGGTACATATGGAATGGGTTATCCCTTCTATTGCATCCTCTATGGGATGGGCAAAATCATACATGGGATAGATGCACCATTTATCGCCCGTATTATGATGAGTCATATGAGCCACCCTGTATATAACGGGATCCCGCATATTCATATTGCCGCTTGCCATATCGATCTTTGCACGCAGCACCTTTGTTCCGTCCTCGTATTTTCCATCCTTCATCTCTTCAAAGAGCTTTAAACTTTCCTCTATGCTCCTGTTCCTGTAAGGATCCTCTTTTCCGGGTTCCGTAAGCGTGCCCCTGTATTCCTTTATCTCGTCAGCGGTGAGGTCGGAAACATAGGCCTTGCCTTTCTTTATAAGCTTTACGGCAGCCTCATACATCTGCTCAAAATAATCGGATGCAAAGAAAAGCCTGTCCTCCCAGTCAGCGCCAAGCCATTTGATATCAGCCTTTATAGCCTCCACAAACTCCGGTCTTTCCTTGGTGGGATTGGTATCGTCAAAGCGCATGTTGAACTTGCCGCCATATTCTTTAGCCAGACCGTAATTTAAGAGTATGCTCTTTGCATGACCTATATGGAGATAGCCGTTGGGCTCCGGCGGAAAACGGGTATGCACTGTATCGTATACCCCTTCCTTAAGATCCTTATCTATCTCTACTTCTATAAAATTCCTTGAGCGGGGCTCAGCTCCCTCTGCTTCACTTATCTTCTTTATATCTTCCTGTGCCATTTTTCCTCCGCGCCGGGACAGTGCATGCCTCAATACATCGCATCCGCCCCCTGTGATGTCTTCAATATCAAAGTACAAGTATAGGACTTTTTAATTATCTTTGCAAATCATGCACCGGTGGCCCTAAACGCCCTTACTTCACCTCGACCACTGCCGTTCCGGTATAATTCTTCTTTCCCGTGAGCCTCACCGTTACCTTTCCGTCCTCTCCCGTCACCGGTGCTTCCATGGTATACATCGAGGAAGAAAGCTTTGTTTTCTTTGCAACGCTCACCCATACCTTCGCACCGGACAAAAGCCCTGTCTTCTTTGCCAGCTTTAGTGTATTATCCTTATTGTATTTTGCCACTATCTCAGGAGAAGCTTCCGTCACGGGCTTCGGATTTATGTTGAATTCACATTTGTTCTTCTTAAATGCCTTATTGGCAGCAGACACCATCTTCTTAAGCTTTTTATATTCATCCTTTGGCATCTGCTTATCGATACCTTTGTTTATCGATATCTTTGCATAGAACAAAGCTGCCTTGCCTCTGCTTGCGTTCTTATTGTTTGAGGCGGCATATTTTACTGTAAATACTTCCTTTGCATTCTTCTTTGCTGCCCCGTTAAAGCTTACCTGTGCAAGTATGCCGTCAAGATCCGTACCGGCCTTTATCCCTGCTTTTCCCGTCTCATCCGGAAGTATCTTGTTTCCAGTATAAACTGCGGCACCGGTATATGTATAACTGACAGAGAAGCTTATATCCTTCCTGTTTACCGTGAGTGTCACGGGCACATTCTTCACAACCAGCGAAGGCGTAAAATATACGGATGCATCTTCGGGACTTACATATACCTCGCCCTCCTTTAATTCCGGCGTGGGTGTTATATCATCCCCTGTTCCCGGCGTGGGTGCCGGGCCATTTTTACCGGCAGGTATCACAGTATCCTCTGCCGCTATCTCCGTATTACCTTCCGGATCTGAGAAATACCTGCCGCATTCCTCACATACCCAGTATTCTATATTTCCGGAAACAGTCTCCGTAGCTGCCACGGCGTCATGCTTTACGAGCGTATGCATATGGCTGAGCTCCGGTATCTCCCTTGTCTCCACATGAGACGGATCTTTCTTACATATCCTGCTTTCTTCGCCCTTACTATCCTCTGTGGCAGCTTTGACCACTATCCACTCGCCCCAGTCATGGCCTGTGGCTTTTATCTCCGCTTCCTTTGTCTGATCCTTAAACGCTGCATTTGCAAATACCGCCTTATATACAATGCTTCCGGCGGATTCGCAGCCTGCGGGAGTTTCCTTACGAGTGACAGCTGCCGTTTCGGTATCCTTATGGGTATCATCATGCTTACAGATACGTGTCGCCGTAACGCTTGACATATCATCACTCCATACATACGAAGGCTCTCCCCAGTCATGACCAAGGGCAGGTATCCTTATATCTGCTGCCGTTACCTCATTTATCCCTTCCGCATCGCTAAAGAGTTTTTTGCAGCCTTCAACGCTGCACTTATAATGAGCTGTATTTCCCGGCTCCGTACATGTGGCAGCCTTTGCCGTTACCTCTACTATCACATGATCATGCATGCATGTGACTGTTACCGTGATATCATAATCATTATAGTTTTCCGCACCGGTCATGGGCACGGATATCTCCGCCACGGTACCCTCCTTTGTGCCGGCTTTGAAAGAAAAGCCAAGCTTCGTACCGCTCAGTGTGGGCGTACCATCCAGAGCTTCGGCATTTGATATCACCTCCGGAGTTCCGGGCGCTGCACCGGGTGCCGTATATCCCGAAAGATCGATCTGAGCGCTGCCTCCGGGCTGCGCATTTGCCTGTGCGGCAGTACCTGCCCATACAGCCTTTTGGATATTTACCTTAACACCAGCAGGCTGTCCGGATAAATTGTAATTAGCCGCATCTGCGCCCGAAAGCACCACTCCCGAAACGGTGACGGCTTTATCGCTTCCCGCTGCATCGTCATCCATTTCCGCCGTTGCCATGGATATATCTGCCGTCACCTCATCCGAGCCTATGACGCCGGACACCGCGCCGGGTACAAGTGTAACTTTCAGATCATCCTTCACATATGCACGGCTCACGGCACTTACATTTGCTGTTACATCCACAGGCGATATATCCGCAAGGCCGGTATCCATCTCCGTGATCTTATAGTTTTTCGCGTTTACACCCGCAAGTACCGCACCGCTAAAGGTAACCTTCTTGCCTGTACCTGCATTTTTATCTTCAAACCGGGCCACCACCAGGCTCGTATCCACGGTCACATTTCCCGCATCACCTTCTGTCAGACCTTCTAAAACAGCAGTTCCCGTAACCGTCGCATTGATCGTTCCGTCATAAACCTTATCAGCCGCATCCAGTCCGGTGACTTTTACGCCCTTTTTATCCACGGTCACAATGAGCTCCCCGATGCCGATGGAGGTGTCGGAGATGTACTTAGCTTTGATCTTTGTCTCACCGATACCGCCTATCGTCACATTACCTTCCGTATCCACATCCGCCACCGAAGGATCTACACTGGTCCAGGTGACATTTTCACCGTTCCCGGGCTTTTGGGCTTCCGCTGTCAGGGTAAAGCCGGCATCCCCATAGGTTTTTCTTAAATGTCCGTCCGAAACGCCTTCCCCTGTAATGGTAACAGCCGTCTCCTCCAGGGCGGTGGCCTCAACATAAACCGATATGGAGAAAGCCTGATAATTCCGCAGCCCCGCCACCGGGATAGTGACCGTTACGGAACCCGCTTCAGGCGTATCCTCCTTTGTATTTAAGGTCAACGTATTATCATTTAACTGAATGGACTCACTGTCGATCCAAACGCAATCGGTTACCGGGGTGCCGTAATTTCCATCCGGAAGTAACGGCAGGGACAGACTTACACCTTCGGTCGCTCTTCCTCCCGGCACATAAACAGTAACACTCTTCTCACCTGTATATTCCACAGGGTGGATCGAAACCGTTCCTATGACAAGCCCCTCCGCAGCGCGATACTTCGTTCCCTCTTCCACATCAAAGGTCACAGCGTAGTCTCCCGCATCCTTCGGTGCCTCTATCGTCTTCTCATAAGACGTGCCACTTATGCCTTCATAATATACCGTCACAGCTCCCATGCCGCTCACATTTGCGACAGGAGCCGTCAGATCCACTGCCGCTCCGGAATAGTCATATCCGCCTGCAGGGATCACCGGAAGGGTAAAATCCGTTGCTGCAGGTGCAGGCTTTAGTAACGACCAGGTAAAAGTCCTGCTGCCGGTACAGTTATTGCCGATGCCTGTCAGGGTCGCAACAGTGTTTTCGATCTCCGTAGCAGAGCCTCCGGCCGTGATCTCGTAATCAGTTCCTGCCACGATCGTCCTGCCGCCCACTGTCACACTCTCTATCACCACATTATGGGCGGAACCGTCAGCCTCCGCCTGCTCCCCAAGGGTCACTTCCGCTTCCGAAATATCTGCCGGATAGATGGCAAAATCCGCCTTTCCGATATAGCGGGTTTCATCGGTCTCATAAGTCACCTTCACAGTATAGTGTCCCGCCTGATCCGGCGCTGTTCCGGATGCCTCATATACAGTGTCGTCAGCAAGCTTTCCGCTGTAGCTTACGGTCTCCGTGCCCCCGGTAACCGGCGCAGTGTAAACAGGCGCAGAAAGTGTCTGTCCGTAGGATGTGCTCTCCTGGGTAACACCTTCTAAGACTACCACATCCTTATCACTCACTGTCACGATGATATTTCTTAATACCGGCGCGTACTTCTCCGAACGCACGGACACAGGGATCGTGATCATGTCATCCTTGGAATCCAATACAGCATTCATCGTCGCAGTAAGTATCCCTGTTTCCTGATCGATGGAGATGTCGCTTACCGATGTATTCGTCGAATCAACTCCATGCTTATCCGTCACAGATACTTCACCCACAACATATCGAACCACTCCTGCATCTGCCGGGAGCGTGTCATCTAACTGTGCTGTGATGCCATGCAGACTGAATTTCTGTGTGAAATCTATATCCGCAATATACGGCGCAGTTTCAGTGCCACAGACAGCATTAATATACTTATATGAATTCAGATCAGCAACTTCGAAGGTACAATTTCCCAATAACTCTGAACTCGTGGCTTCTTTTTCTTCTGTTGCCTTTACAACCGCACCATCAAATACACTGGGCACACCATTGACGCCGACCACAGCCTTCCATTCGCTTTCAATCGTCAATTCTTCTCCCAAAAATTCATAATTCAATGCACTCACAGAGTTACTGCGAAATCCGGAGGCATTTTCCCCTTTTGTCGTAATACTGATCGATCCGCCGGTTATGACAAGGGGCGTAAACATGTTTTCAGGTAAAGAATTGTCTACATGAATCCCGCTTGCAACACACGCTGTATCAGCCGCATAGCCGGAATTTCCGCCTTCTGCTTCTAACTCAATTATTCCTCCGCTTATATTACACACTTTGTCACTACTCGAGGCTACAACTACCATTGCACCCCCATACATCATAGAAGCAATTCCACTTTTTTTAAGCTGAGCGTTGATGCTCCCGCTTGCAATTTCGCTCGGGCAATTCAGATATAGCCCACCACACCGAAGATATGCGGCTCCTTTCTCTCTTGTTCCAATAGCAGTAACTTGTGCATTACTATTTTTTTCTATCACAAATCTTGCATCAAAGTCGGAAGCTATTAAGCCTATACTGATTCCATAACAGTGATTTCTGTTACTATTGTTCGTCGCCGTCTTGCCTAATACTGTAGGCTCAGCTTCTCCTTTAATCACAGCTCCGCTATCCTGCTTAATCGTCATTGCGCTCGTAGCGATCCCTTCGGAAATCATAATACCGCCTGCCGAATATGCATCTAATTCCCCTCCGGACACTACAATTTCTTTTCTGCATTCTAAAGCACAGCAGTTTTCTGCCCCGCCTGCTGCTCCGGTTCTTGCCACAAATTTTGCATCTTTGGCTAATTCAAAATTGCCTGAAGTCACAGAACCATAAGAACCTGTACCGATAGCGTTTGACTCAGTTGTTACACCACCGTTGCATTCTACTTCACAATTGCCAAAATAACTCGATGTACAAATACTCCATATTCCTACAGAGTGTGCACTCATAGCATAATTTCTGGTTATAGTTCCACCCGTTGCCTGTATTTTTCCGCCATTTACACAGATACTACCAATCTCTTCACCCTCATAAAGGACGTACCCCCCGCTCATTTGCGCATCACGTCCGCCTATTCCAACACCAATACTGTAAACAAAACCATCACCATTATAATTTCCGATCGATCCATCTACGCTCCCACCGCTTGCACTTAAACTTCCTCCGTTTTGCGTGTAGTTGAGAGTATGTAAACCATAACTACGTCTGTTACCTCTTCTGGCTATTGTCCCGGACACCTTTCCACCATTTGCCGTTACTGTACCTGCATCCTGTGTATAAGTACTTTCTACACAAATTCCATAACTTGCGATCAGATCGTTATCCTCAAGTATTGCGTTATCCGGTACAGTCACATCCCCACCGGTTGCGTTCAGTGTCACGCCCACGCCGGAATAGATCACTATTACCTGGTTTCTTCCGATCCCTCTGTCTTCCTCAAGCGATATCTGTCTGGCTTTTTGGGGTATACTTATGCTGTCAGCATAAATACCTGCGCTCACTTCCGCAGCATCCCCGCCTTCTGCCGCCAGACTTGCATTCATACCCACAACGTTTATGAGCGTAAGCTTTCCCGTGACATAGATGCCGTAGCTCTCCGTCGCAGCCTCAGCAGCGCAGGTGATGGAATTCGACGTGAAGAGGACAAGGGTGATATCACCATCCACATACAGACCGGCATATTTCCCGTCCGCAAATTCATGTCCGGCGATGCCTGATCCGGTATCCAGCCCATTCAGGATAAGAAACGCTTCCCCGTCCACCATGGTAAACCGCGCCTTTGAAGTTTCGTAAGTATCGTTTGTCGCATCAAGCAGTGTATCCCCGATATAGACCTTGGGGACGGTCGGAAGCTCTGCCGCCTCCGCCCTAGCTATGCTGCTCTGTGCGGCAAATATCCCTGCGACGGTCTCCGGCACCGTACCCGCGAGGATCACCGCGCACAGGAGAAGCGCCATACCGCGCCTCACCGCCTTTTCTAACCCTGCCCGGATCTTCCCTTTTTGTTTTTTCATATTCATTCTCCCTCCATTTAGTGATATTCCTTACATCTCTGTCATGGCAGAAATTAATTCCCGACTTATGCAGCTTTAGCTCCTTCTCCTTCGCGGGAAAGATGTACTTTTCATCGCCCCCTGATCGACGGAAATCCGCTTCAGTTCCAATTATTCCTACAAAAACTTTACGCTAGCTACTAAATGTCCTATTCTTCCTTCCACTCCGTGATATTTCTTACATCCTTGTCATAGCAGAAATTTATCCCCAGCTTATGAAGCTTAAGCCCCTTCTCTTTTGCGGGCAGGATGTATTTTTCCGCATATTTCTTTTCATCTATCTGTGCAAGCGCCTCATCAGCGTTTTTGTTCAATTTAAATTCTATGATATAAAGATGGCCTCCGGCCTCAAGCACTCCGTCTATCCGGCCGGTATTTGTCATATCTTCCGTAAGGAACTTCATACCGCTCATCTCAAACATGATGCGCACCATGGACTGATAATACTTCTCATGTTTTATCTGGATATCATACGGGAATGAGGCAAAATAGTTCTTTAAAAGCTCTATCATTCCTTCTGTTTCGCCGTTCATGGCTTTCATATACAGACGACCGCCGAAAGTCGTCGCATCCTGTCCTGTATATTTTAAAAATAAATGCTTTTCAAAAGAATCTTTTACTTCATGATTCGGATATCTCAAAGTATATAATACACCGCCAGGTCCGTATACGGATCCGTCTATAGTAAGATATCCTGTCTGGTAGAGCAGCTGGTATATCCTGTCCTTAGGTATATCTTCTCCCGCAAGTTCCGTCACATCAAAGGTATCAAACAGGCTCTCCTGCATCGTAAGTCCCGTAAGATCTGAATCCACTATCCCGTTTTTCTTTATGATCTCCATAAGAAACGAAGGTGTTCCGGTGGCAAACCAGTAATTCTTAAATCTGTAATGATTATTTATAAACTGCCCTACTGATACCGGATTATATACATTCTGACCATCTTCGGAAAATTTAAAACCATCATACCAGCGCTTTATCTCAGCAATAAGTCCATCCCTTGTAAGCGGCCTGTGCATAAGATCGTAAACACCTTCCTTTACGGCATCGTCAAAATATTTGCTGAAATATTCAAGAACCTCCTCCTGTGTATATCCGAACATTTCAGAATAATCCCTGTTCATCGTAAGATCGTCAAGATTATTAAGCTTTGAGAAAACCGATACCTTCGCAAATTTCGTAACACCTGTCATAAATACAAAGCGCAGATCTGCCTCGCTCCCCTTTATTATCTGATAAAAGGAATCCATATATTTCTGCCATTCCTCAGCCTCCTCAGGCGAGGACAGGTGATCGAGAAGAGGTTTATCATATTCATCGATAAGAAGTACTACGTTTTTCCCGGTCTTTTTCTTGAGACTGCGGATCAATTTTTTAAAAAATACAGCCGGTGATCCATTATCTTCCGTAATCCCGTATTCCTTTGCGATCCACTTCAGAGATTCCTTCAAGGACTGGTCAAATTGCTCTTTTGTAAGCAGCACCTCAGAGGCAAAATCCAGCCTTATCACCGGATACACTTCCCAGTCATAATCCATGTCATATATCTTAAGGTCTCTAAAAAGGTCCTTCTTTCCCCGAAATATGGCATCAAAAATAGATACGGCAAGGCTTTTTCCAAATCGTCTCGGCCGTGACATGAAGTACATTCCGCCCTTTCCCGTTACAAGCTTATAAAAATACTCCGTTTTATCTACATAAATGCAATTTCCGTTTATCAGCTTTTCAAAGGTATATGTACTTGTATTGACTGCCTTCATGACAACCTCCATCATAGTGAGATCATTATATTATATCAGATTGCACAATGAAGATGTAAAACGCTGTCTCCTCCCTTCAAAGTCTGTTATAATACTTCCCTGTGCAGTATCACTTAAACATGAAACAAAGGAGAAGAGCATGAAAAAATCAGGAAAGGTCTTAAGTACCATCATTACAGTATTTGCCGTCACGCTCATTCTCGGTATAGCAGCTTCCGGCATCTATACCGTAAGTGAATCCGAGCAGGCTGTAGTGCTTACCTTCGGCAAGACCACAGGAATATCGGGACCGGGACTTCATTTCAAGATCCCCGTGATCCAGAGAGCATACAAGGTCGATACCACTATCAAGGGCTTTGATGTGGGCTATACCACTTCAAACGGCTCAGGCGAAGATCCACAGTATACATCTACCCCCGACTCCATGATGATAACAGCCGATTATAATTTCATCACAGTTGATTTCTATGTTGAGTACAGAGTGACCGATGCGGAAAAAGCTCTTTTTTCTTCCGAGAATCCGGAGCTTATTTTAAAAAACATCGCCCAGAACAGCATAAGGACAACAATAGGATCCTATACTGTCGATTCCGTACTTACAACAGGCAAAAATGAGATACAGTCTAATATTTACACAATGATAAGCAAGAAGCTGGACACCTACGATATAGGCATACAGCTTGTATCTATCTCCATGCAGGATGCTGAGCCTCCAACCACCGAGATATCCGAAGCCTTCAAGGCCGTGGAAACCGCCAAGCAGGGAAAAGAAACAGCAATAAACAACGCAAACAAATACAGAAACGAACAGATACCGGCCGCAAATGCAGATGCGGATAAGATAGTACAGGATGCCGAGGCAGAAAAACAGCGCCGCATAAACGAGGCTACCGGCCAGGTGGCCCGCTTCCAGTCGGAATACGAGGAATATAAGAAATTCCCCGCCATGACCAAAAGGCGTATGTTCTATGAGACCATGGAGGATGTGCTTCCCGGCATGAAGGTCGTTATACTTTCAAAGGACGGGGATACGCAGACACTGCTTCCCCTTGACAGTTTCTCAGACAGCAATAGCAGCGTAAACAACACTTCGGGACTACAGAGTGTTTTTGATACGGATAAAGGAACAGATAAAGATACGGAGGTGACCGACTGATGCCCGCAACAATAATAGATGATATACCCGTAAAGGGAAAAGGACTTAAACGTACACTTACTGTATTTATTTTACTCATCATCCTTTTTACCGCACTGCAGTCCGTTG
>JAFYBJ010000006.1 GCA_017540265.1 Lachnospiraceae bacterium | reverse complement strand
GAGTGCCCGTTGTCATCCTGAGCGTCCGTTGTCGTCCTGAGCGTCCGTTGTCATCCTGAGCGAAGCGAAGGATCTTAACCCCAGAGGGAATAGTATGAAAAAAAAGATAATCTTCCTCATAGCCATACCTGTCCTGGTCATAGCTGCCGTGCTTTTTACAGGCAGCATATACAGAGCAAACGCAGTAGATGGCATGAACATAACAAACGGGAAGCTTATAAGCTATACCGGTACAGCTGAAGATGTAGTGATCCCTTCCGATGTAAAGACCATCGGAAGGGAAGCTTTTCTTGAAAATCCCTACGTAAAGAACGTGACCATAGGCCACGGGGTGCAGAGCATAGAATACGGCGCCTTCAGGGGCTGTACTTCTCTGGCAAGCATCATTATCCCGGACAGCGTAACGTCTGTTAAGGAATCGGCTTTCATGGATTGTACATCCCTTGCTTATGCAGCCATAGGGACAGGGCTTTATGAGCTGGGAGCAGGCGCTTTCAGCGGCTGTGATTCCCTGGTGGATGTGATCATAGATCCGGCCAATCTGTTTTATGTCTGTGACGATGGGGTGATCCTTTCCCGTGACAAAACAAGATTTGTACAATATCTGGCAGGGAGGCATGGCAGCACATATGCCATACCGGGAGAGATAAAGACCATTGACCGGTATGCTTTCTGGGGCGCAGATAAGTTAAAACAGATAACTGTTCCGGGTATATCCGTTATCCCGGAATATGCTTTTGCGGGCTGCACAGGGCTTGAGGATATCATTTTTTCAGAGCCTTCAAACGAGATATCCATGGGAGCATGCAAAGACTGTGCTTCCTTAAGACAGGTGTCCCTCCCCATATCGATAAGCACCATTCATTCCACCGCGTTTGAGGGATGTCCCATTGATCTGTACTTTAACTGTGATGATATGTCATCCGCTGCGGGTATAGTTGAGGGTATGGGTTTTGCCCATGGCAATATGTATATCTATGATACTTCAAACCTTGTGGATGAAACTGTTTATACCGAGGCCTCGGATGAAACAAATGCAGGGGATACATCATCTTCTGCAGCCGGATCTTCTGCTGCAGGCTCATCAGAAAAGAAAGATCCGGATAAAAACAGTGAAAAAGGCACGGCTCTTGGTGCTACGGAGATTGTTTCCGACAGGGCGTTTCTTCCCGTATACGGTTCGATAGCCGTAAACAAGGGTACCGCCAAAGCTCCGGAACCTGCAATGATAAAGGACTATGCCCATTACATGGATACGTCTCTTACCTCATTTGAGCTCCCGGAGGATATCTCTGCAATAGGTTCTTTTTCCTTTGCAAGATCGGGACTGGTATCCGTAAATATACCCGAGGGAGTTAGTTCAATAGGAAAGGGCGCTTTTTATCACTGCGACGGGCTTTTGGAAGTTTCCGTTCCTTCTACGGTGACGCAGATAGGAGAAAAAGCTTTTGAATATACAGCATGGTATAATGACTGGCTTTTTGATGATGAGGCTTCAGATCTTCTGATAGTCGGAGACGGTGTGCTCATCGGATATAAGGGAGATGAGGCAGATCCGGAACTTCCGGATACGGTCAAAACCATAGCACCGGGCGTGCTTGATAAGTGATGATGGATAGCGGGGCTTCATTTGTGATATAACAAGGACGTTAATTCACAATAAGCGAGCGATTTTGTCCGCCATGGATGGCGGACAGCGATGCTTATGTGATATAATGGGTCCCGTATTTTTTGTTTTATAGCAAACGAATTTAGAAATTGCCGTATCAGAGCCTGCAAATGCCCTGCTTACGGTGTTTGCAGGCTCTGAAAGTGCAATTTGTTATTTCGTTTTCTATATCTTAATGAATTACGGAGGAATGATATGAGTAAGATCGCTATGAACACCCCGTTAGTGGAGATGGACGGGGATGAGATGACAAGGATATTATGGGAGATGATAAAGGATGAGCTTTTAACTCCTTATATCGACCTTAAGACAGAATATTATGATCTGGGACTTAAAAAAAGAAATGAGACTGATGACACCATCACAAGGCAGGCCGCAGAGCGTACAAAGGAACTTGGTGTTGCGGTTAAATGCGCTACCATCACACCTAATGCGGCAAGAGTAAAGGAATATGATCTTAAGGAAATGTGGAAGAGCCCCAACGGGACCATACGTTCCATACTTGACGGTACCGTATTCCGTACACCCATACTGGTAAAGGGGATAGAGCCCTGTGTCAGGAACTGGGAGAAGCCCATTACGCTTGCGCGTCACGCTTACGGCGACGTATATAAGAATGTTGAGATAAAGGTTCCCGGAAAGGGAAAGGGATATCTTGTATTCGAGGATGAGAACGGAAACGAGACAAAAGAGCTCATCCAGGATTTTAAGGGTGCCGGAATTCTTCAGGGCATCCACAATACAGATGCATCCATCACAAGCTTTGCAAATTCCTGCTTTAAATATGCCCTTGATACAAAGATGGATCTCTGGTTTTCAACGAAGGATACCATATCAAAGAAATACGATCACAATTTCAAGGATATCTTTGCCGACCTCTATGAGAAGGAATACAAGGATCAGTTTGAAAAGGCAGGCATCACATATTTCTATACTCTTATAGATGATGCGGTGGCGAGGATCATGAAGTCAAAGGGCGGAATGATCTGGGCCTGCAAGAATTACGACGGAGATGTGATGAGCGATATGGTAAGCTCAGCCTTTGGTTCACTTGCGATGATGACTTCGGTACTTGTTTCACCTTTGGGTGTATATGAATATGAGGCGGCTCACGGTACGGTTCAGAGACATTATTACAAGCATCTTGCAGGTGAGGAGACATCCACCAATTCCGTGGCTACCATTTTTGCATGGACAGGTGCGCTTAAAAAGCGTGGTGAGCTTGATAAGCTCCCCGAACTTACGGAATTTGCAAAGAAGCTTGAAAAGGCAACATTATCGACTATTGAAGGCGGCAGGATGACAAAGGATCTTGCGCTCATCACATCGCTTGAGGATGTGAAGGTTTTAAACAGCGGAGATTTCATAAAGGCTGTAAGGAGCACACTGGAGACTCTTTAAGATGTCAAAGAAAGATGAGGTTTTTAAACCTGCCCTGAAGGGAAAAAAGCTCCCCATCATCTCCCTTGACAATAAGTGGTATAAGCTCATGAACGGTATAGAGCATACCCCGGAAATGAAGGAAAAAGAAGAGCAGTTAAAGGCTCTGTTAAAAAGGCAGGGAAAGATCAATAACGATCTTAAAGCCGTAAGGAAGGAAAAATCCGTCCTTATGGATAAGATCGTTAATGTCATGGATGAGGATGATGCGGATGCAAAGAAGGCTGAATATTCCGCAAAGGTTAATGAGTGCAATGAACGGATAGATGCCATCCAGGATGAGCTTCTTGATATCCCGGCACAGATAGCCGAAGTTAATGCCGCCCTCATGCTCGATACCATGGAGATCTGCTACGGGACCATAAAGGAAAATACTGATAAGATAAATGAGTTAAATGCACAGATAGACGAGGCCAGGATAGAGCTCAAAAAAAATATAGTCAGACGCCAGAATGCAGAGCTTAAAAACCAGCAGATGTATTTTTATATGCATGATATCTTCGGACCGGAAGTAATAGATATGTTTGATATGACCTATAATCCCGGGGATAAGCCGGTTGTAACTGCAGCTGCGGCTAAAAAAGAGAAAAAAGAAGGATAAGATGTTAAGTACTGAACGAGTAAGCGCGGTTGTAAATCTTGGAAACATAAAGCATAACATAGAAGAGGCCGCAAAGAGGATACCGGAGAGCACAGGCATCATGGCTGTGATAAAGGCTGACGGATACGGTCATGGTGCCGTGGCCGTAGCCAGAACCCTCGCGGATATGAAATGCGTGTGGGGGTATGCGGTTGCCACCATAGATGAAGCTATGGAGATAGTTCATATCGGATGCGACAAGCCCATCCTCATACTTGGCTACGTTGCACCTTCAATGTACGGACTTGCTGTTGCAAATGATATAAGGATACCTGTCTTTGACCTTCACTCCGCGGCAAAGATCAATGCAGTAGCCGCACAGCTTGGAAAAAAGTGCAGGGTGCATATAAAGGTGGATACCGGCATGGGCCGCATAGGCATAGCTCCCAATGACAGGGGGCTTGAGTTCGTTGAGCAGACAAGCCTTATGGGAAACCTTGAGATAGAGGGGATATTTACCCATTTTGCAAGAGCTGATGAAAAGGATAAGTCATCGGCGATGAAACAGGCAGAGCTCTTTGCGTCATTTTTAAAAAAGCTTGAGGAAAAAGGAATAAATATTCCTTTAAAACATTGTGCGAACAGCGCAGTGATAATGGATATGCCGGATCTTCATTTCGATATAGTCCGTTCAGGGATCATAACCTACGGTCTGCTTCCCTCTGCGGACGTGGATGCCGGGGCATTATCCTTAAAGCCTGCGATGGAGATAAGAAGTTCAGTGATCTTTATAAAGGATGTGCCTGAAGGTACTTCCATAAGTTACGGCGGCACATATGTTACGGATAAGCCCTGCCGTATCGCTACGGTATCCATAGGCTATGCGGACGGTTTTCCCAGGAGCCTTTCCAATAAGGGAGTGGTGCTCATAAGGGGAAAACGTTATAAAGTCGTGGGAAGGGTATGCATGGACCAGCTTATGGTCGATGTGGAGATGAATGACGATATAGAAGTAGGTGATATCGTTACCATTGTCGGAAGGGACGGGGATGAGGAGATCAGCATGGATGAGTTCGCCGAACTTTCCGGACGCATCAATTATGAGGCTGTATGCGATATTGGAAAACGTGTACCGCGTGTATACAGGAGGGGTTAAATGGTCTTACCTTCCGTTCTTTTTATCCTTACCTTATTTCTTGAGATTGTTTTTACTGCCTTTCTCGCCGCACTTTCGGCCCTGTCACAGGATGATATAGACGCCCTTGATGAAAAGACGAAAGCTGCAGGGGATAAGTACGCATATTATTTCTGCGCGGCGGTTTTTTATGTCCTTTTATCAAACATATCTTTTGTGGGGACAGTATCATATCACATGTTTAATGCGGGAGATCACTCTTTACTCATTAAACTTTCCGTTATCGTAGTTTGTTACATACTTGCAGAGCTGATATTCGGTTTTTCACTTCCTTACCTTCACGGCTCCAGGTTTCATTTAAAGGATGCAGCGGCTCTCAGCGGTCTTTGCCGCATCCTTATGCTTCCCATATATCCTTTATGTGCCGTTTCGGTTATCCTTGCCGGATTTGCGGGAAGGATATTCGGCTTAAAAAAAGATGATCAGGAAGATAATGTCACTGAAGATGAGATACTCGCCATAGTTAATGAAGGCCAGGAAAGCGGCGCCATAGAAGAGATCGAGGCGAAGATGATAAACAATATCTTTGAGCTTTCCGATACGGAGGCGATACAGATAGCTACTCCGAGAAGCAGGATAGCTGCCTTTGATGACAGCGTGAAATTAAAGGATGCGCTTAAGGATATACTTAATTCAAGCTATTCAAGATACCCGGTCTATCATGAAGATATGGATCATATAACCGGTATACTTCACATAAAGGATGCAGTGAGGCTTCTTGAAACCAATCCAAAGAGAAATCCCTGTCTTTATGAGATAAAGGACAGCCTTCTTGAGCCTGAATTCGTACCTGAGACAAAGAATATAGACGATCTCTTCCGTGATATGCAGTCGTCAAACACACAGATGGTAATAGTTACGGATGAATACGGGCAGACCTCCGGTATCATAGCCATGGAGGATATACTTGAAGAGATAGTCGGGAGCATAAGGGATGAGTATGACAGGGAGCAGGAATTATACACAGGCGACGGAGAAAGTTTTGAAACGGATGGTTTTACAAAGCTCCAGGATCTGTCCGAAGAGCTTGATATAGATTTCGGGGAGACCGAATTTGAGACTATAAACGGTTTCCTTACTGACAGGCTGGGACATATTCCTTCAGAGGGCGAAAGCTTTGAGACGGTTGTGGGGGATTACAGTTTTTCCATAGGGGAAGTATCCGATAAAGTGATAAAGACCGTAATGGTTAAAAAAAATCCATAATGTGATATAATGATATAGTTTTTATGTAAATCAATTCTAGGAGGCTTTTATGTCCGGACATTCAAAATTTGCAAACATCAAACACAAGAAAGAAAAGAATGACGCCGCAAAGGGCAAGATCTTTACCATACTGGGAAGAGAGATAGCAGTGGCCGTCAAGGAAGGCGGGCCGGATCCCAATAATAATTTCAAACTGGCAACCGTTATCCAGAAGGCAAAGGCTGCAAACATGCCAAACGATACCATAGAGCGCGGCATAAAGAAGGCTGCAGGCGCAGGTGCTGATGTTAATTACGAGCATGTTACCTACGAAGGCTACGGCCCCGGAGGAACCGCCATCATAGTGGAGGCGCTTACGGATAATAAGAACAGGACTGCCGCAAATGTGCGCTCCGCTTTCACAAAGGGTTCGGGAAGCATAGGCACGCAGGGCTGCGTATCCTTCATGTTCGATGAGAAGGGACAGATCATCATAGACAAGGAAGAATGCGAGCTTGATGCAGATACACTTATGGAAAAGGCTCTTGATGCGGGAGCAGATGATTTTTCAGAAGAAGATGATTCCTATGAGATACTCACATCTCCCGATGCTTTTGAAGCTGTAAGCAGGGCTTTTGAAGAAGCAAAGATAGCCGTTGCAAGTGCGGAGATCACCATGATCCCCCAGAATTACGTGGATGTAACGGATCCCGAGAATGTAAAGCTTTTAACACGTATACTCGATCTTCTCGATGAAGACGACGACGTTCAGAACGTTTATACAAACTGGAATGAGTGAGTCTCTTTCTAAAAAAGGAAACAGGCTCGCTATAGTTGTTCCCTGCTATAACGAAGAGGAGATGCTCGAAAAGACGATAAGCGTCCTTTTGGGTGTATTAAGGGATCTTTCCGGGAAAGGACTGGTTTCGGAGGATTCTTTCCTGCTTTTTGTAAATGACGACTCAAAGGATAAGACCTGTGAGATCCTTAAAGAAAAGGCAGAGAAAGAGCCTCATGTATGCATGATATCCTTATCCAGGAACAGGGGGCATCAGAATGCACTTATGGCCGGGCTTTCAACTGCATGCGGCATATCGGATATGACGGTATCCATAGATGCGGACCTCCAGGATGATGTTCTGGTCATCGGGAATATGGTGGAGGAATATCTTAAGGGAGCTGATATCGTTTACGGCGTAAGAAGCGGAAGGAAGACGGATTCCTTCTTTAAGAGAACGACGGCCCAGGGGTATTACCGTTTTCTTAATTCCCTTGGCGTAAAGACTGTCTACAATCATGCTGATTTCAGGCTTATGAGCCGCCGCGCCGTAGCGGAGCTTTTAAGATACAGGGAAAAAAATCTCTATATAAGAGGACTTATACCGGAGCTGGGATTTAAGACTGCGGAGGTCAGATACGAGAGGAAGGCCAGGGAGGCGGGAGAAAGCAAATATCCCTTATCGAAGATGGCAGCCCTTGCGCTCAACGGCATTACATCCCAGAGCACGAAGCCTTTAAGGATAATAAGCTTTATAGGGCTCATGGTGATGCTGATATGCATAGTAGCAGCGGTATATGCTCTTATATCGTATTTTACCGGGAATGTTGAGGCAGGCTGGACATCGCTTATTCTTTCAATATGGTTCATTGGCGGGGTGCAGCTTTTATGCCTGGGCGTCATAGGTGAGTATATAGGTAAGGTCTATTCAGAGGTAAAGGACAGGCCTCTTTACTGCATAGAAGAAAAGATCCTTAAAGGAGCAGGGGTGTCTGATGTTTAAAAAGAATAAAAATCTTGAATATGACGAGCTTCAGGCAAAGGAAAAAGAGCCTGATATAAAAGAACTTGAAGCTTCACTGGATTTCTTAAAGGAAAAGGCAAAGGCAGAGCTTCCGGCGCCGGTCGCGGCTGATAATGCGCCTTCGGCTCCGGTTAAAAGAAATAATCTTTTAGACACGCCAAATCCCCTGTTAGCCGCGCCTTCCGTTACTGCGGCAAAGACTGAAGTTCAGGGTCTTAAGCCTCTTCCTGCGGAAGTAAAGAATGACGGCTTAAAGCCTCTGCCGGATGCGGTTAAGAACGATGGTTTAAAACCTTTGCCGGAGGCGGTAAAGAATGACGGTTTAAAGGGATCCAATGAGGCACATACCGTATCGGATGCGGTACGTAAGGCCATGGAAGTTCAGGCCGAATATGAAAAAAAGAAGGCTGCAGAGGAAGCAAAGAGGTCCGAAGCGGCAAATAATAAGGGTGTATATACACCGGCAGGGAAAGACGTAAATAAGGCGGCGGGAATTTCGGTGCCCGCAGGCGGAGACATACTTAAAGAAGTTGAGCAGGGGATCAGATCCATGAGCAGGATGACGGGGGCAACATTACTTAACAATCCTCTTCCTCATCCGAGAAGGCATATATCCAGAAATATGGATTTTGACGTCATTCCCACAGAGGCAGAGATGCACTTTGATGTTGAGGACATGACAGGAATGGATTTTTTTGATCTCGACGGGATTAGGTGATAAATGGCAGCAGGAAAGAACACGGGAAGAAAGACATCAACGGGAAGAACCGCAAACAGGCGAAAGAGCACTGCTTCTTCAAGAACGGGGAGCAGGGCCTCGCAGACAAAGAGCTCTTCCCGGAAAAGTACCGGGACAAAGAGAAAAGCAAATACAAAGACGGCAGCAGGAGCTAAAGCAGGAAAGGACAACAGGCTCTCACTGCTTGTTTTTTCGTGTGTACTCCTTGTGATCTTCTTATGCATGACGGGAGTGATACGGGGGGCCGTGGGACCTGCGGTAAAGGATTTTCTTTCCGGCCTTTTTGGCATAAATGCTTTTCTTATTCCGCTTTTTATCCTTGCGTTTATCGGATATACCGTGCTTATTGCGGAAGGAAATGTCCATCCCTACAGTAAGGCCGGACTTACATGCTTTGTCATATTACTGGGCATACTTACCGCTTTCCTTTCCGGAACCGATATGGAAGGCTTAAAGGCAATGGAAACGGGGCGTTTTAAGTCTCTGTATGATGCAAAGAGCGGCCCGGGCGCTTTATTTGGTATAGCGGGTCTTGTTTTTTATAATATATTCGGAACGGTAGGTTCGTGCATACTGCTTATCATTTTTATGCTCGCAGCAGCTGCATTTACTGCCGGCGATGCTTTCTTTGATATCCTTTCCGTTTTAAAAGAAAGGCTCTTCTCAGATATGCCGGATGACGTAGATTACTACGAGGAAGAACATGAAAGTGAAAGAGAACGCCGCGAAAGGATAAGAAAAGAGAGAGAAGAAAGAAGAAGGATAGAAGAAGAAAAAAGACAGATCCGTGAGGAAAGACGTCTTAAGAACGAGGAAGAAAGACAGCTTCGCGAAGAGGAACAGTTAAGGTTAAAGGAAGAGGAAAGAGAAAGAAAAAGGGAAGAGATCGAAAGGCGGCGTGAAGAGGAAAAGAGGCTTAAAGAGCAGGCCTCCGATATGGCTATTTTAAAAAACAGCATTAATAAGGCTGCTGCCGAAAGAAATGATTCGGAGAGACTTATTAAGGCAAGAGCTGCAGGGCCTCTTGATGATATACATGAGATAACGGTTATCGCTGATCCCGGAAATCTTGCTTCCTCCAGACCCGAAGCTTTAAGGGAAAACATATCTTCCGGAGGCATTGAAGGCCTGAAGGAACTTAAACCGGGAAAAGATCCAGATCCCGTTGTTAAGCCCCTGGACGTATTTGAGGAAAAGAAAGAAGAGGTCAAAGAAGAGGTCAAAGAAGAGCTCAAAGAAGAGGTCAAAGAAGAGCTCAAAGAAGAGACGGTAAAGCCCGTCATAAGCCATTTTGAAAGCGGGAAAACAGAGGAGATAAAGCAGGATGAGGTTCTCATACTTAAAGGCTTAAATGAGATGCCCCAGCCTGTTACGGAAAGAAATGTTTCCGAAAAAAAGGATGATGACATTGAGAAAAAAGAAATAGCAAAATCTGCGGTAAAAGAAGAACCTGCTAAGGAAAGTGCTCCGGAAAAGAAGCCTGTCACGGCTCATGTAAGCTATGAGAGACCTTCGATGTCATTACTTAACATCAATGAAAAGAAGAGCGGCGGTGATTCTGATGAAAGCCTTAAGGAAACTGCGCTTTTGCTTAAGGAAACCTTAAAGACCTTCTCGGTAAATGCGGAGGTGATCCATATAAGTCAGGGACCTTCTGTCACCCGCTTTGAGCTTCAGACTGAAGCCGGTACCAAGGTAAGCAAGATAAATTCACTGACAGACGATCTTAAGCTTGCCCTTGCCGCCCAGGATGTGAGGATAGAGGCACCCATTCCGGGAAAGGCTGCCATAGGTATAGAGATACCCAATAAGGAAAAGATACCGGTACTCTTAAGAGATCTTTTTGATTCGGATGAATTCAGTTCATCAAGAGCGCCCCTTACATATGCCGTTGGAAAAGATATCAGCGGAAGGACGATAATCTCAGATATCGAAAAGATGCCCCATCTTCTTATAGCGGGATCAACGGGTTCCGGTAAGTCGGTGTTCATAAATTCGATAATCATGAGCCTTTTATACAAGTCCACTCCGGATGAGGTAAAACTCATACTTGTGGATCCCAAGATGGTTGAGCTTACGGTTTATAACGGCATACCGAATCTTATGCTGCCGGTGGTCTCCGATCCCAGGCAGGCAAGCCAGGCTCTCAACTGGGCAGTGGCTGAGATGATGCGCAGATATAAGGCTTTTTCCGAAAATTCCGTCAGGGATATAAAGAGCTTTAATGAAAAGGCAAAGGAAAAAGGCCCCCAAAAGATGCCAAGGATAGTGATCATTGTTGACGAGCTGGCCGATCTTATGATGGTGGCAAAGAAGGAAGTGGAAGGCTCCATATGCCGTCTGGCACAGCTTGCCCGTGCAGCGGGCATACATCTTGTGATAGCAACACAGCGTCCCAGCGTTGATGTCATCACCGGACTCATTAAGGCAAATATGCCAAGCAGAGTGGCACTTTCGGTTAGTTCGGGAACCGATTCCAGGACCATACTTGACAGTGTGGGTGCGGAGAGGCTTTTAGGACACGGAGATATGCTGTTTGCTCCCCAGAATTATACCAAGCCCTTACGTGTACAGGGAGCATTTGTGGATGATAACGAGATCATGAAGGTGGTTGAATTCTTAAAGAAGAATAACCCCGGCAAAGAATATGACGAGGAACTTACAAAGAAGATATTAAGCGGCGGCGCCGAAGGCGGCGATGATAAGACCGGAAATGACAGTCAGGGCGCTTCGGATATGGATGAATACTTTGCCGATGCATGCCGCTTTGTTGTGGAAAAACAAAAGGCTTCGAGCAGTATGCTGCAGCGTGTCTTTAAGATAGGCTACAACAGGGCCGCAGGGATAGTAGATAAGATGGAGGAGCTTGGAGTGGTGGGTGCTGCCGAAGGTTCGGGTCCCCGCCATGTGCTTATGAACCAGGAAGAGATAGAGCAGTTTTTATCAGAGCTTGATGCCTGATACAGAAAGCGCATTTTTCTAATGCAGTATATAAATCAGGTCATATGCAGGAGGTGACATATGGGCAAAGCAAAAAGTGATATCGAGATAGCAAGGGAGGCAAAGCTTCTTCCGATAGCTGAAGTTGCTTCAAAGCTTTCGATCCCGGCAGACGAGCTTGAACCTTACGGAAAATATAAGGCCAAGCTTTCACGTGAGTTTCTTGAGAGCATAAAGGAAAACAAGAGAGGAAAACTCATTCTTGTAACAGCAATAAACCCCACTCCCGCGGGAGAGGGGAAGACCACCGTATCCATTGGACTCGCGCAGGCACTTTCAAAGCTCGGTGACAAGGCAGCCCTTGCATTAAGGGAACCTTCCCTGGGACCGTGCTTCGGGCTTAAAGGCGGGGCAGCGGGCGGCGGCTATTCGCAGGTGGTTCCCATGGATGAACTCAATCTCCATTTTACCGGGGATTTTCATGCCATAACCGCTGCAAACAACCTGCTTGCAGCCATGCTTGACAATCATATCCAGCAGGGCAATGAGCTTCGCATTGATACAAGACAGATACTCTGGAAGAGATGTCTGGATGTAAATGACAGATCCTTAAGGAATATTGTCATAGGGCTTGGCGCAAAGGGTGACGGTTTTGTCAGGGAAGATCATTTTATAATCACAGTTGCCAGTGAGATAATGGCCATCTTCTGCCTTGCAGAGGATATGAAGGATCTTAAGGAAAGGTTATCAAGGATAATAGTTGCCTATGATCTGGACGGGAATCCTGTTACCGCCGGAGATCTTAAGGCTGTGGGCGCTATGGCGGCGCTTCTTAAGGATGCCATAAGGCCCAATATAATCCAGACCATCGAGCATACCCCTGCCATAGTCCATGGCGGACCTTTCGCAAATATAGCACACGGCTGCAATTCCGTAAGGGCCACAAAGACGGCGCTTGCCATCTCTGATTATACGGTAACGGAGGCAGGTTTCGGCGCGGATCTGGGTGCGGAGAAATTCTTTGATATCAAATGCAGAAAATCAGGATTAAAGCCGGATGCCTGCGTTATCGTAGCCACCGTAAGGGCGCTTAAATATAACGGCGGCGTTACAAAGGATAAGCTTTCGGAAGAAAACACAGAGGCCTTAAAAAACGGCTCCTGCAATCTCTTTAAGCATATTGATAATGTTAAAAAGTATGGTGTACCTGTGGCTGTTGCCATAAACCGTTTCTTAAGCGATACCGATGAGGAGATAGCTCTGCTTGGCCGTATGCTTGAAGAAAAGGGTGTTGAATACTCTGTCTGCGAAGTCTGGGCAAAGGGCGGCGAAGGTGCCCTGGATCTGGCTAAGAAGGTTAAGGTGCTTGCGGATAAGCCTTCAGATTTTAAGCCTCTTTATGAGGACAGTGCATCCATAAAGGAAAAGCTTGAGACTATCGCAAAGGAGATATACGGTGCCGGTAAGGTTTCCTTCTCACCTGCAGCCCTTAAGCAGATAAAGAAGATAGAAGAGCTGGGATTTAAGGATGTTCCCGTATGTGTGGCAAAGACACAGTATTCGCTTTCCGATGATCCGAAGAAACTCGGAGCGCCGGAGGGATTTGAATTTAACATAAGGGAAGTATATATTTCTGCAGGTGCAGGTTTTGCCGTGGCTCTTTCCGGAACCATCATGACGATGCCCGGACTTCCCGCCCATCCTGCGGCACTTGATATAGACGTGGATGAAAATGACAATATCACCGGTTTATTCTAGGAAAGAGGTAAAAAACATGTTCAAAATAATTGACGGAAAAAAGATCTCGACAGAGATAAAGGACGAACTTAAGGCTGAAGTTGAAGCTCTTAAAGCGAAGGGGATCATACCTTCACTTGCCGTGATACTGGTGGGAGACGATCCTGCTTCAGCGGTATATGTAAGGAATAAGAAAAAGGCCTGCGAATATTGCGGCATAAGATCATTATCCTACGAGCTCCCTGCATCAACCTCAGAGGAGGAGCTTCTTGATCTTATAGAAAAGTTAAATTCAGATGATGATGTAAACGGCATACTCGTGCAGTTGCCTCTGCCCGGGCATATTAACGAAAAGAAGGTTACGGATGCCATCATCCCTTCAAAGGATGTGGATGGTTTCCATCCCCAGAATGTGGGCGCTCTTCTCATTGGCAGCCGCGGCTTTGTTTCCTGCACCCCTGCGGGCATAATAGAGCTTTTAAAGAGAAGCGGTGTAGATATATCCGGAAAGGAATGTGTGGTGGTTGGAAGGAGCAATATAGTGGGCAAGCCCATGGGCGTGCTGCTCCTTAGGGAAAACGGAACCGTTACCATAGCTCATTCAAGGACAAAGGATCTTAAGGAAGTATGCAAAAGAGCGGATATCCTTATCGCGGCTATTGGAAAGCCTAAGTTTTTTGATGCAGAATATGTAAAAGACGGCGCCGTAGTTATCGATGTGGGAATGGACAGGGATGAGAACGGTAAGCTCTGCGGAGATGTGGATTTTGAAAGCGTAAAGGAAAAAGCTTCCATGCTCACACCCGTGCCCGGCGGTGTAGGTCCCATGACCATCGCCATGCTTATGAATAATGTTGTGGAGTCTGTAAGGTCCTTATCATGAGATGTCCACATTGCGGTAAAGAAGTAAAAGAAGGGATGCTCTTATGCCCGCGCTGCGGTCATGAGTTCAGGTTCATTCCGGATTTTGACCCCGAGATCGAAGAACAGATAAGCGATACGTTAAACGGCCTTACGTTAGATGAGGACGATACGCTTAGCGAGGAGGAGATAGAGGCGGGGTATTATTTTGATGAGAACGGGGAACTCTTATATGATGGCCTGATATTCGATATCGACGGCAATGAAGTGCCTGACGATTATCCGGGACAGATATATGACTCACTTGGATATCTTCTTTCCCGCGGGGACACTGATCCCGTGAAAGAAGAGGAATATGAAGAATATGAAGATGATCCTACCGAAGAGGAATATTCCGAATTCGATGAGGAATATGAGGGTGAATATGTTGATGAGCTTACGGATGAGGATTTCGACAGCGATGATCTGATACATCAGCTCTTTCTTGCAGCGAAGAAGAGTCCGAAGAGAAAAATCTATCTGGCGCTTGCGGCAGCGGTCATTGGCCTTATTATTTTTATCATTGCTGCTGCAGGCTTTAGTGTATACAGAAACGGCTCGGATGAATACCAGGCTTCTCTTGCCAGAAAAGAGTATGATGACGGGGATATTGTCTCAGCTATCTCACATATGGAGAGAGCCTTATCTCTGAATCCGGATGATGACGGGCTTAAGTTTGAGCTTGCAGATTATTATCTTGCGGCATCGGAAGATGATAAGGCTATACTTATATACTGGGAGATCATTTACGGAAAAGGCCCCGGTTTATCCGAAGCCTATGAAAAGCTGATAGGTTATTACAGGAATGAAAATGATTATAAGATGCTAAATGAGATACTCTTAGCCTGCGGAGATAATTCCGTCAGGGAGAGGTATAAGGAGTATATTGCGCAGGCTCCGGAATTTTCAGTGCCTGCGGGTGAATATGATGATGTGCAGACACTTGTGCTGACAGGAAGCGGTTCGGGAAGGATATTCTATACCCTTGACGGTACCGAGCCTACGGAAAGCTCAACGCTTTATGAGGAACCCATTGAGCTTGGACTTGGTAATTATGATATCAGCGCTGTATATATCAATTCCTACGGTGTTATCTCCGATACGGCAAATGCCACCTACAGGATATATGTCCGCATGCCGGATCCGCCTGTTATCTATCTGGAGGATGGTGATTATACCGAACCGCAGCTTATCGAGGTTAAAGTTCAGAATTTCTGTACGGTTTATTACACTACGGACGGAACTCCGCCTACGATGGAGGATGGCATACAGTATACTGATCCCATACCTTTGCCCTTAGGCCACAGCCATTTTATCTTTGCCGCCTTCAGTGAAGAGGGGGTAAGCTCGGATATTAAGGAATGTGATTATAATCTTAACATTGAGGCTGTAGTGGACATACAGGCCATACTTCAGCAGATAAGGCAGTACAATCTCAATCAGGGAAAGACAGTGGATCTGGAAGGCCATCTGCCCGGTAATCTTTCAAAATACAGTTATGTCGTAGATTCGGCGCTTTCACTTGATCCTGATCCTGATAACAGTGATAAGGATGAAAGAAAGATATATTTCCTCGTGACTGAGAATACCGTTGATACCACATCAAATTCCATGAGGACAGGAACGTACTATCTTATTGATTCCGAGGATTCGTCATTGTACAAAGCTGCAAAGGTTAATTCCATAAGCATGGATAATTCCGCTGAAGGAAGGGAAAGTGGCAATGACGGAAGAAACGTTCAGGTATTTAAGCTTTCCGAGGAGATAAAGCCGGAAGACTATGCGGCTCCGCCTTCGCTTGATGTCATGGGGGCCGGACAGTGAACCTTCCGGAAGCCTTTGTAAAACGCATAAAAGAAAGAGAGCTTGCCTGTGATGATGTAAATGCATTCCTTGTGAGTTTTGATGAGCCTCCGGTGAAAGCCTTTCACTTAAATACGGCGGTTATCTCAAAAGAAAGCTTTGAGGCATGCGCTTATGGAAGGGAGAGTCTTTTCTTTGAAGAGATAGAGGCATCCGACTGTGCTTATTATCATAAAGCAGAACATATAGGCCATCATCCTTTTTTCCATGCAGGCATTCTGTATTCCGAAGATCCCTCCGCATTTGCGGTTCTTTCCGGGCTTGAGATAAGAGAGGGTGAAAGGATACTCGATCTTTGCGCAGCTCCCGGAGGGAAGACCTCAGTGCTTGCCAGAAATGCGGATAAGTGCGGTGCTTCCATACTGGCAAATGAAACAGACAGAGGGCGTTATAAGATACTGATATCGAATATGGAAAGGATGGGCTATCATTCCGTCAGTGTTTCAAATCTTATGCCTGCGGATCTTGCACTTATGTATCCTTCATATTTTGATACGGTGGTGGTGGATGCGCCCTGCTCCGGCGAAGGGATGTTTAGAAAATATAAAGACAGCGTAAATGAGTGGTCTCCCGAAAATGTAAGCTTCTGCAGTATGCGCCAGAAAGAGATACTTGAAAGCGCCTGTAAATGCTTAAAACCGGGCGGCAGGCTCATATACTCAACCTGTACCTATGCAACAGAAGAAGATGAAGATATTGTCCGTTTTCTTACTGATACGCAGAAAATGACCCCCATGGATCCGCCGGGATTTATAAAAAAATATGCATCTGAAGAAAAGGTGAACGGGATCAGCACTTTTAAGCTTTTCCCCCACCGTTTTAAAGGTGAAGGGCAGTTTGCCGCTTATTTAAAAAAGGACGGAGAGTGCTTTACGGATAAGCTTATACACCATCCGGCAGCCGAAGATAAAAGCCTTAAACCTCTTTCGACCGGGCAGTTAAAGACTTTAACTGAAGCTTTGGGGACTCTTCCGGATGAGATAAAGGGCAGATTATTTTTTAAGGGAAATAATATATATTATCTTCCGGAAAGATATATTTTTCCTTCAAAGGGCGCTGCTTCCGATCCCGGATTTTTAATGGGGGGGATGATAAAAGGGCGTTTTATGCCATCTCATTATTTTTTTAAGATATGCGGCAGATATTTAAAGACATATCTTGAGCTTTCCCCGGATGGCCCGGAGCTTAAAGCCTATCTCCACGGTGAAGAGCTAAAGGAAGGGGGGGCTCTGAAGGCTGTAACGGACGGCGGGGCTTTTGGCGTGATAAAGGTGCTTGGCGTGCCTGTGGGCGGGTTTAAATACGCAGGCGGGCGCATAAAGAATCATTATCCAAAGGGCTTAAGGAACAATAAGCTGTAACAGAATAAGGAGGTATTCCCATGATCAGAATGAACGATCTTATCCGGAAGAAACGTGACGGTCTGGCACTTGGCGCAGATGAGATAAGAGATATGATTGCATCCTATACATGCGGAGATATCCCGGATTATCAGATGTCTGCCATGATGATGGCCATATACTTTAACGGGATGAACAGGGATGAGACTCTTGCCCTTACCCTTGCCATGAGGGATTCGGGAGATACCCTTGATCTTTCCGGAATAAGCGGCATAAAGGTTGATAAGCATTCCACCGGAGGAGTGGGTGATAAGACAAGCATAGCCTTAGCTCCGCTTGTGGCTGCGGCAGGCGCAAAAGTGGCCAAGATGAGCGGAAGGGGGTTAGGGCATACAGGCGGTACGATAGATAAATTAGAGTGCTTTCCGGGGTTTTCGACGGAACTTTCGGAAAAAGCTTTTATAGATCAGGTAAATAAAACAGGTCTTGCCATAATGGGCCAGACAAAGGATCTGGCGCCTGCGGACAAAAAGCTTTATGCCTTAAGGGATGTGACGGCTACTGTTGAGCAGATATCCCTTATCGCAAGTTCGGTCATGAGCAAAAAACTTGCATGCGGAGCCGATGGGATAGTTCTTGACGTCAAATGCGGAAGCGGGGCTTTCATGAAAGATATTTCCTCAGCAAGAGCCCTTGCGAGGGAAATGACAGAGATAGGAAAAGGGGCGGGAAAAAAGATGCGCGCTCTTATAACCGACATGGATGAACCTTTGGGCTATGCAGTGGGAAATATACTCGAGGTAAAGGAAGCCATAGAGACACTTAAGGGAAAGGGACCGGAGGATTTTACAAAGCTGTGTCTTTTACTTGGCAGCAGGATGCTCATGCTCTCCGGTATATGCGATGATGAAGATAAGGCATCAGAGCTTTTAATGAAAAAGATAGAGGATGGCAGCGCTCTTGAAAAGCTTGCGGATTTTGTAAAAGCGCAGGGCGGCGATGAGCGCTATGTCTATGAGCCTGACAGGTTTAAAGAAGCAGAGAAAGTCACGGAACTTAAGGCCTGGGATAACGGTTATATAGAAAAGATAATATGTGATGAGGCCGGTTTTTCATCCATGCTTTTAGGTGCAGGCAGAGCGAAGAAGGAAGATAAGATAGACAGCTGCGCCGGAATAGTATTCGAGAAGAAAAAGGGCGATGAGGTAAAGACAGGTGATGTGATCGCAAGGCTGTATCATGGCAGTGCTGTAGGCGCGGGCGCTTCACTTGCAAGACTTAAGGCAGCCGTGACCATAGGCACGGATAAGGTACCGGATAAAAAGATCCTGATAGATGAGATAGAGTAGGCCGGAGGATGAGAGATTGACAGAAACAGCGGAATGCAGATATTCGATGGAAGTTGATGCGGAAGCCATAAGGCTTCTCTTTGGGGCATATGATGAGTCTGTAAAGCGTATAGAAGAGGAACTGTCGGTTGATATAACGGACAGGGACGGAAAATTAAACATATACGGTACGGAGAAAAATGTTAAAAGAGCCACACGACTTATCATGGATCTTATCATGTCATCAAAGAGTGATAAGAAGCTTGACAGACAGAAACTGGATTATGGACTGGAGCTTGCAAAAGATGACAGGGTTCATGTGCTTATGGAGCTTGATAAGGATGTGATCTGCAGAACCGCCATGGGCAAGCCTGTAAAGCCAAAGACTGAGGGACAGAAGAAGTATACCGACTGCATAAGGGAAAAGATGATCACCTTCGGGCAGGGACCTGCGGGAACCGGAAAAACCTATCTTGCGATAGCAATGGCTGTAACCGCATTTAAGGCTGAAGAGGTGGGAAGGATAATACTTACAAGACCTGCAATAGAAGCAGGAGAAAAGCTTGGATTCCTTCCCGGAGACCTTCAGAGCAAGGTGGATCCGTATTTAAGGCCTTTATATGATGCTCTTTATCAGATAATGGGAGCGGAAAGTTTTCAGAAGAATCTTGAAAAGGGAATGATAGAGGTAGCGCCTCTTGCATATATGAGAGGACGTACACTTGATAATTCTTTTATAATACTTGATGAAGCCCAGAATACAACGCCGGGGCAGATGAAGATGTTCCTAACCAGGATAGGCTTCGGATCAAAAGCAGTAATAACAGGGGATCTGAGCCAGAAGGATATTGGCGGCAGCACCTTATCGGGGCTTGAAGAAGCTTTGAGGGTTCTTGGAAAGATCGACGATATCGGCTTTGCAAATCTTACAAGTAAAGATGTTGTAAGGCATCCTCTTGTTATGAAGATAGTAAGGGCATATGAGAATTATGAAAATGATAAGAGCAGGGCTTTGAAGAAAAGAGGTAATAAGCGTGATCATATTTGAGGATCTTACGGGAGAGCCTTTTGTTTCAACAGACGGCAGTATTACCCTGAATGAAGCAGATATGAAGGAATATGCGGAGAAGATACTCTTAAAAGTATCTGAGCTCCATGGTCTGGGTGATGATCTCGAAGTAAATCTTTATCTTACGGATGAGGAGAACATACAGGAGTTAAACCGTGAGAACAGAGGCGTGGATCAGGTGACTGATGTGCTTTCCTTCCCGGGGCTGCCCTTTGATACGGATCATATAGCGGATATGGATATGCTTTCCTCTATTCCGAAATACCAGTATACCGATCCGGAAGCGGGGCTTACGGTTTTAGGCGAGATAGTGGTTTGTGCAGGACGGGCAGCAAAGCAGGCTGAGGAATACGGACACAGTTTAAGGCGTGAATTTGCTTTTCTTGTATGTCACAGCATGCTGCACCTTTTTGGTTATGATCATATGAATGATGATGACAGGCTTAAGATGGAAGATATGCAGAAAAAAGTTCTTGATGATCTGGGCTATACGAGGGATATGTGAGATTGAAGAAAAAAAGTGCTAAAAATGAAAGCTATGCCTATACGGTTTTTGCCGCCTTACTTTTGCTTTTTTCAATAAGGCTCTGCGGCCTTTACGGATTCGGGGAGGCTGTAAATTCGTTTTTTCTTACATTCCTCTTATGTATGGCATTTCCTTTTTGCTGTATTATCGCAGCGCGATTTTTTATAAAGGAAAGACGTTCAAACGGAAACAGGAGGAATGCATTTTCGTATTATAAGACCTGTATCCTGATGATCCTTGCATATCTTACACTGTCAGTGCCTGCAGTGATCTTTTTTAAGGATAAGCTTTCACAATATTTCTTTACGGGAAAAAGCGGGGAGGGGCTTATTGTTTCGGGTTGTCTTATCATGGCTTTTTGTGCTGTTGCACAGAGCGTCTATCTGATACTCGCGGAGAGATTAAGAACAGTATCTGCGGATCTGTTTAAGCTTACGGCACTTATAGTTTTAACCATACTCTTTGGCGTGCTCTATACTCCGTTTAAATCCGGGCGGGATAAGGTGGTTTTGCTTTTGGATTCCGAAAATGCGGGAGGCATATATATTGCAGGCTGCATTTTTACTGTGGCAGCGGTATTTGCCCTGATGCTTGCGCTGTATATGATATTCATATACAGGAGTGTAAAGAAAAGGATAAAGGCAGAGATACGAAAGGATATACAGGAAAAGAGAGAGCCTGTATTCGTAAATATCTTTCATGAGGCGGCAGGGCTTTTTGCCGTATTTATGCCGCTTTTCGTTTTTGTTCCCGTTATATTCTTTGATATCAGAAATAAAAACAATACAGAAAGCGTTGTGGCGGGACCTGCGTGCCTGCTCATCATATATCACTTATCTGCCCTTATACTTCCTTTTCATCTGCTCTACAGGGAACTGTCTGTGGACGGATATCTTTTATATGTCGCTTACAGGCATGAGGCAAGAGCTGAAGCAAAGAGCAGGATAGAGGAGATGATGCGCTGCATAATGCCTTCTGTGTTTTTTATGACCGCGGTCTTTGCTTCTCTTTCACCTGCAATACTTAAGCTTATCTGCGCTGTTGATGAAAAGAAGAGTTTTATATATGCCTCGGTATTTTCCCTGTCCGTTCCTTTCGGGCTTTTTGCTTTATTTTTCCTTTCCGTACTGATATCTGTCAGGCAGAAGGGAAGGGCGGCGGTCTCTGTGTATGCTGCGGTGATCCCTGCCGTGCTCATTTATGTCATTATGAGGGGAAAAGGGATAGATCCCATGCTTGCGGTAAGTGTTTCGCTTTCACTTTGTGAGATCATACTTTGCTTTTTTGCCGGTTTTATTATGCTTAGGTTTTTTGATGCTTCATTTCCCATGTACGAAGCAATAAGATATGTTATTACCATGATCGCATCGGGACTTGCAATGGCGTTTATTTTTCTTTTGCTTGAAATGGCAGGTCTCCATGCAGCCATAGCGGTAATACCGGCGTTTATAGCAGGCGGATTTCTCTATCTGATCCTCATATTTGTGCTTGGCGTGTTTAAGAAGGAAGATATACCGGGACAGCCTTTTGCAGGTATTGTACTCAGGGCTGCACAGCTTGCCGGATTTGCAAAGAAAAAGAAAAAGAGGCGCGTATGATCACAGCTGTTGCGGGAGGCGGATATTCGGGATTTGTATGTGCATGCCTTCTTCTTGATGCGGGAATAAGGGTCAGGATCTTTGAGAGACAGGAAAAGGTCTTAAAGAAACTCATGATAAGCGGTAACGGCCGCTGCAATATATCAAACGAGGATATAAAACTTTCCGATTATATCTGTAAAGATAAGGAAAGACTGGCTGTCATACTGGATGCTTTTTCAAGAGAAAAAGAAATGGCTTTCTTTAAAGCAGCCGGGATAGAGACTTTTTCTGAGGATGGCCGTATTTATCCTTTTTCGGGAAAGGCATCATCCGTATATGATGCATTAAGGGCATATGTGCTTGAAAGAGGCGGAGAGATCATTACTGATACTTGTATAAACGGCATAGCTCCTGTTTCGTCCGGGTTTGTACTCACGGGTGATGCTTCGGAAACGGTATATGATAAGGTCATGATCTGCTGCGGAGGATGTGCCGGTATCTATGATGAAGAGAATAAGGGCGGTGTCCCGGATATCATAAACAGAACGCATGCCTTTAAGTATGAGAAGACAAGGCCCGCGCTTACCCGTATTTATTGTAAAAATATCTACGGTACGGATATGAAGAAAGCGGAAGGAACAAGGATAAAGGGGAAGGTCTATCTTTTATCTGACGGAAAAGAAATATATTCGGAATACGGAGAGATACAGTTTATAAAGGGAGGACTTTCCGGAATTCCGGTATTTAACTGTTCACTTTACCTGGATGATACAAAGAATACGGAACTCTTTATAGATCTTATTCCGGATATGGATTTTTCGTATATTGAAGACAGGGCAAAAAGATTTGGTAAAAGACAGTTTGAAACTTTCTTTTACGGTCTGTTTACCGAAGCCGTGGCAGGTATTATCCTTTCAGCTTCAGGGATACCGGTTCATAAGAAAGTGGAAGATGCCACGGAGGATGAACTGCTCTTACTTTACAATAATCTGAAGTCCTTTAAATTTAAGGAACTAAGAACGGATACTTTTAAGAATTCACAGCTCTCCGTGGGAGGAATAGCTCTTTGTGAGTTAAGCGATGAGCTTGAGATCCCGGACATGAAGGGAATATATATAGCAGGAGAGGCCCTTGCGGTAAGCGGTAAGTGCGGTGGCTACAATCTTCATTTTGCTGCAGCTTCGGCTGCGTATATAGCAGGAGCGGTCATTAAAAATGCTTAGGATAGATAATCTGAAATTAAAACCGCCCATAGAGGGCGATGAAAAAGATGCCCTGCTTAAGAAGGTTTCGAAGAAGCTTAATCTTAAGCCTGTTTTTTTCAGAAACTTTAAGATAATACGAAGATCACTGGATGCTAGAAAAAAGAATAATATCTTTTATGTTTATTCGGTCTGCTTTTCGCTGTTTCTCCCGGAGCAGGATATTGAAGCGTTACTTAAAAACAAAAAAAATGACTTAAAGCTCTACGACCCTGCCATATATGAACCGGAAAAAGGGTTTAAGCATCAGGGAAAATTGCGCCCGGTAATAGCAGGCTGCGGCCCCGCGGGACTTTTTGCCGCCCTTGTTCTTACAAGAGCAGGCTTTGATCCTCTGATAATCGAGAGAGGGGCTTCCATGGAGGAGCGCATTGCTCTTACGGAGGAATTTAAGCTTACCGGAAAGCTTGATCCGGAAACAAATATACAGTTTGGCGAAGGCGGTGCCGGAACCTTTTCCGACGGCAAGCTTTTTTCCCATCTTCATGACAGAAAAGGAACGATGGATTTTATACTGCGGACCTTTGTAAAATACGGGGCGGATGAAGATATACTCTATGATGCAAAGCCCCACATAGGTACGGATGTTTTAAGAAAAGTCATCGTGAACATGCGCGAGGATCTAAAAAGCATGGGGGCGGAGTTCAGATTTAAAACTGCCCTTGTTAAGCCTTTGGCCTGCGGAGGGAAGCTTTCGGGAATATGTCTTCGTGATAAGGAAGGAAGGTTATCTGAACTTGAATGCAGGTCGCTTATACTTGCAACGGGGCATTCCTCGAGGGATACTTTTTTAAATCTTCATGACAGCGGGGTTCATATGGAAAGCAAGCCCTTTGCAGCCGGTTTCCGTTTCATACATCCCCAGGCTCTTATAGATGAGGCGCAATACGGCGTGGATTATGCTTTGCTTAAACTGCCGCCTGCGGATTATAAGCTTGTATATCACGCAAAAAGCGGAAGGGCCGTATATTCTTTCTGTATGTGCCCCGGGGGGATAGTGATCAACGCATCAAGTGTAAAGGGATCGCTTGCAGTAAACGGAATGAGCTTAAAAGCAAGGGATTCTGGCTATGCCAATTCTGCCATAGTGGCGGCAGTGGACGAAAGCGATTACGGAAGCGGTCTTTTTGACGGGATGCTTTTTCAGGAAATGCTGGAAAAGAAAGCTTTTGAAGCCGGCGCAGGAAAGATACCGGCAGAACGTTTTGTTGATTTTGAAAAAAATACAGGTCTGCCGGATAATATAAAAACAGAGGGTATCTGGCCTTACAGGGTATCAGACATGAGCGCGCTTTATCCGGAAAACATAAATACGGATATAAAAGAAGCGGTAAAGTATTTCGGAAGTATTATAAAAGGGTTCGATGGCAGTGAGGCGGTGATGGCAGGTGTTGAGACCAGGACATCTTCACCTTTAAGGATACCCAGGAATGAAAGATCTGAATGCAACATAAAGGGGCTGTATCCCTGCGGTGAGGGCGCAGGGTATGCGGGAGGAATAACATCTGCTGCTGCGGACGGCATGAAAGTTGCCAACAATCTTATAATGAATTATAATTAAAAGGTGATGGATTCTATCAGAGAACATATTAAAGATAAAAAAAGAATAGTGATAAAAATAGGTTCATCCTCGCTTAGACATAAGGAAACAGGGGATTTTGACCTGATAAAAATGGAGACCCTTGTAAGGGAACTCTCCGATATAAGGGGAAAAGGCAAGGATGTTATACTTGTAAGCTCCGGTGCCATAGCTGCGGGAAGAAAGGCTGTACGTATCGATGAGGGAGATCCTCCGGTATCCGTAAAACAGGCCTGCGCCGCCATAGGACAGGCAAGGCTTATGATGGTATATGAAAAGCTTTTTTCGGAATATGGTCAGACTGCTGCACAGGTGTTGCTTACAAAGGATACCATAAAAACGGATCTTAACCGCTTTAATGCCCATAATACTTTTGCAGAGTTATTAAAGCTTGGCGTGATACCGGTGGTAAATGAGAATGATACCGTATCCACCTACGAGATCGAATTCGGTGATAATGACACACTTTCTGCCATCGTGGCGGCAGTAACGGGTGCGGATCTGCTGATCCTTTTATCAGATATAGACGGGCTTTATACGGATGATCCGAGGAAGAATAAGGATGCGGAATTCCTTTCCGTTGTGGAGAAGCTTACTCCTGAGATCATGTCCATGGGTAAGCATAGCACGGGCTCTGATGTGGGGACCGGAGGAATGGATACAAAGCTTTCTGCGGCGAAGATAGCAACAGCATCGGGCGCGGATATGATAATAGCAAATTCAAAGGATGTTCATATAATCCACAGGATAATGGACGGAAGAGATGAGGGTACGCTCTTCCTTGCAAATAAGGATGAGAATTTCTTTATAGGCGACTATCTGGAATAAAGATGACAGGGCGGGGCTTGATATGGAAAAAGAAAAAAAAGCAATAAGAAGAAGGATGAATCTCTCAAGGGATAATATTTCTGCTTCCGAGAGACAGATCTTTTCAAAGGTGATATGTACCGGTGTGATATCCATGCGGGAATATGCAGAGGCCGGTGTGATACTTCTTTTTTCAACTTACAGATCTGAGGTTGATACATCTCT
>JAFYBJ010000045.1 GCA_017540265.1 Lachnospiraceae bacterium | reverse complement strand
GATAAAATGATAAAATAAACGGGGGGCAAGAGGAGGTTTTTATATGAAGAATGGGTTTATAAGAAAACTTGCGGGGTTATTTATGATACCGGTGCTCCTTACGGCGGAGATACCGGCACTTGCTGCGCCTGAGGATGCCAGCGCAGATCAGGTATATGACGGAAATTCCGATTTTGAAAATGCGGGAATGGAGAGCGTGGATAATACGCTTCCTGCGTATGCATATGGAAGCTATTATAAGGACTTTAACTGGGCTAATCCTGAAAATTCCTATTTATGGTCTGACGGAAACGGCGGCTTTACGGCTATCGGAAGTGACGGGACATGTCTTTATTTTCAGGAGTTAAACAGTAAGTTTAAAGAAATGTCTATGTCGGCTTTTACACTGCCTCTTCCCATCTTTGGCGGAGCATACAAAGCAGACGACGGTTATTATGCAGTTTACGGCGAGAGTAATACCGGTGAGTCTGATGACAAAGAAGTGATCAGAGTAGTTCATTATGATAAGGAAATGAATGAACTCGCATACTGCTCCATAAAAGGGATAAACACAAATACACCCTTTGATGCAGGGTCCTTAAGGATGACGATGTCCGGCACTGACCTCTATATACACACCTGTCATAAGATGTATAAGAGTAATGATGGTTTGAACCACCAGGCAAATATGACTTTTAAGATAGACACCTCCACCATGACCTGCACGGAATCAAATACGGGAGTGTCGTCTGAAGGAACCGGATACAGCAGCCATTCCTTTAACCAGTTTGTCTTAAATGACGGAACATATCTTTACAGGGCCGATCACGGCGACGCCTATCCCAGAGCAGTTATGGTCAATAAAGCTGCTCTTTCCGGAAGTATCAGTTCTGTTACTAAAACTTATGCATTTACCATACCGGGGACAACAGGAGCAAATGCTACCGGTGTCACCCTTGAAGGCTTCGAGCAGTCCGCTTCAAATCTATTAATAGCAGGTACCTCAGTGCCGTTAAGCGATGCAGACAGCTACAGCGCATCTGCACAGAGAAACATATATTTATCAGTAATACCAAAGGACTTTACGGGATCGGCGGATTCAGGCCAGGCTGCCACAAAAAGCTTTACTTCATTTAATGGCTCGTCCCTTTCCACAAAGCTGCACTATGTACATCTGGTAAAGATATCTCAGGATTCCTTTGCTCTTATGTGGACAGAGGTTTCCGGATCTGACAGCACAGAAAAGATAATGCTCATAGACGGGAGCGGTAATATAAAGAAAGAAGCGCAGACTATCGAGGGCGCTGAATATTCCGATATGCAGCCGGTATATTCGGATGGAAAGATATACTGGTTCAGCTCAAACGGAAAAACCATTACATATTATTCCGTTTCGACTTCGGACTTTATAGTACAGGCAGACGGGCAGTCGGTAACTCCTTCGGCTGAAGCGACGCCGACGCCTGTGCCCTCATCTTCCACGGGAGGCGGAGATAATGATCCCACACCTTCTTCATCTACGGGAGGCGGAGATAATGATCCCACACCTTCTTCATCTACCGGAGGCGGGTCTTCTTCAAAAACACCGACACCTACGGCTACGCCTACATCGGGAAGCAGCTTAGTAACCCCTACAACTGCTCCTCAGGCGGAACATAGGGTGACCGGGATAGATATGGGCGATACTCCCGTATCGGGAACCTATACAGCCGGAGAGACTGTTACACTGAATGTAAAGGCAGAGACTGCGGACGGAAAGGCTGCAGAAATAAATTACGTAAACAGTAATCCTCATATAGCAGCGCCTGTATCAGCAATATCCGGATCGGCAAGCTATAAGCTTTCAGCGCCGGGTACAGCGTTTGTCACGGTTGCTTCGGGGACAAAGACTAAAACCGTAAAATATACTGTAAAACAGCCGGCAGGAAAGCTTGAAGCATTCTACAACGGCGCAGAGGTAAGTAAGCTTTCGTCAGGAAATTATTTTGTGAGCATCATGCAGGGAGAGAAACTGAGCCTGATGGTTCATCCCGATAAGGCTTCCACGGATACCATTAAATGGGTAAGCGACACGCCGTCTGTTGTAAAAGTAAATTCTTCCGGTGTGATCATGGCAAAAAAGACAGGTAATGCGACGATAAAAGCAATATCCATGGACGGTAAAAAAGAAGGAGCAAGCGTAAATTTCAAGGTAAAAGTCAGTGCAGCGCCTCAGGAAAAAATAGAGAAATATGACGCTACAAAGGCAGTGACCCGTTATCTTGGATCAAAGGATGCGAACGGAAATCCGCTCCTTTATGCGGGAGAGATGGCTTCGGTATATGCGGATGTAACGGCAAACACCGGCTGGAACAGCGGAAAAGCGATAGTTTATAAGGTCGTTGACGGCAAGGGTGTGATAAAGACAGATAAGTTTGGACGGATCACGGCAAAGAAGACAGGAACCGCTACCATAGCTGCCTATTGCGGAAAAACAAAGCTTGAAGGAAGCGAGATAAGCATCAGAGTCCGCACACCCATTAAGCTCTTTAAACTTTCAAAGGATTATATAAAAGTGAAATCCGGCAGCTCAAAGCAAAAGTCGGTTTCGCTTGCCGTAAAGACAAATCCTGCTTATAAGGTGCTGAAAGAAGAAGGAAGCTATATTAAATGGAGCGTTCCGGCCGGATATACCATAAAGGCCGGAAGTGATCAGAACGGAAAGGTAACATACATTTTCCCGGCGGGAGTAGCTGACAGGACAGCGACAGCTGTCATATATGATGCGGTAACCGGAGTTACCTACACAGCGACAGTGACAATAGACATGCAATGATCATAAAAAATGGACCCCTGTGGTCCATTTTTTATTTAAACATTTCATCATAGTCATATTCTTCATAATATCCGCTTATCTCTGAAAGGGTTTCGTTATAGCCTTCAGGGGTGAGCAGATGTTCTTTTCCGGCCATGCTTTCAAGTATCATGTCATTTATATCGGCGCTGTAATGTATCACATCCGTGTATTTATCAAGATCCGTAACGGTATCATAACAGTCGTAAAAGCAGAAGAGCTTTACGTTTTCGTAAGGCAGCAGCTCTTCACAGAAAAGTTCCATCATTTCTTCAAAACATCCGTATCTTCCCTTGGAAAGCTGCTCTTTATATATCCAGGCCGCGCTGTAGGGAGGTATGAAATAATAGAATTCAACTTCGGGATGTGCCGCCACATTGGGGATAAAATTCTGCTCTATGCTTTCCCTTAACATCTGCTCTTCTTCTGCCGTAAGTCCACGCTGCTCTGAAGGGATGGAAACCTGTTTTACCGTAGAGAGGACCTTTTCCTTACTGAAGGTCATGAATTCCTGGAAACGCATAAAGCTGTCAAAATCATCAGGCTCTTCTCCTTTTATGCTTCTGCTTATCATATTCGGTATGTAATAAAAATGCACATCCTTGTTGAAGAGATATTCGACATCATTAAATATGTTTTCGTCGTAAAGATATACAGGCGCAGGAGCATCGGGATTTGAATAATCCTTATCATAAAGAGCAAATTCAAGATCGACGGAGCGGATGATGCGCTTTACGGAAGGATTCTTTGAAAGTATATATCCCTCAAATTCACCGGCCTCTTTGTAATAAGCGCCGCCCATCGGTATCTTTACGGTCTTTGCGGAAAAAAGACTGTCACAAAGTGAGGCGCTGAAATTTTCGCACATTGAGGTACCCGTGATCACTGTGTCGTATTCAAAATTTTCGGCTATGCCGTGATCCTGATAGCGCTCATTATCAAGTATATAGGATATGCCGTCGTACGGTTTGTGATAATGGAAAAAGGGATCGAAAAAATATACGATGCCGGAAACGGCAAATAGCAGCAGTGCTATGAACACAAGTGTCAGTATGAATTTTTTTCTGAAGATATCTTTTTTCATCGTGTTTAAAATTTAAAATATATAAATGAGCTGACGCCGCTCATGCACAGGAAAGAGAAAACAAACACAAGTGCGATCAAAAGCGGATTGTATGCTTTTTTGATATTCTTTATCTCATATAAATTTCCGGTAAAGATCAAAGCAGCAAGGGTGCAGAAATAAAGGAAGGGCACCGCAAGATTTAAATGCTTTGAAACAAAGGCGACATTGTCCAGGGTGAAGCTGCTGTAAAATACAGGATCTATGGAAAGGCTTCGTATATCAAAGAGCTTTCCGATAAAATAGAAAGCCGATTTAAGATCCTCAGCCCTGAAAAAGATCCAGCCGGTATTTACAAGGACAAAGGTGAGTGCGATGCGGAATAACTTATGCACGCCGGTATATTCTTTCTTTTTTAAGAATATGCGTTCAAGCACGCAGAGTATCCCGTGATATGCTCCCCAGAAGATGAAGTTTAAGCCTGCACCGTGCCAGAAACCGCTTATCAGGTATATGATCATGATATTTACGTAAGTGCGGACAGTTCCTTTTTTACTTCCGCCAAGAGGAAAGTATATGTATTTACGCAGGAAGGAGGTGAGGGATATGTGCCAGCGCTTCCAGAAATCATTAACCGAAACGGCTTTGTAGGGTGAATTAAAATTCTGTATGATATCCAGGTTAAAGAAAAGGGCAAGACCTGCGGCCATGTCGCAGTATCCCGAAAAATCAAGGTAGAGCTGGATGGTATACGCGAAAGATGAAGCCCAGGCCACGGGAAGAGTAAGGAGATCCGGTGAATTAAAACCGAAATCGGCTCCACCTGCAAAGACAGGTTCAAGCAGCAGTTTTTTAGCCATGCCCGCTGTAAATAATAATAGTCCCCTGCACATATTTTCGTAATCTATACGGCTTTTTTTATCATCATTAAGAGCCGGGATAAGATCCTTATGTGTCTCGATAGGCCCCAAAAGCACCTTGGGGAAAAATAATATGAAATTCAGATAATCGGGAAAAGAAGTATTTATAGTTTCTCCCCTGAAGGAATCGGTTAACCAGGCTATCTGCGTAAAGACTATGTAGCTTATGCCGGCAGGTGCTATAATGCCCGTAAGTTCTTTTCCGGTAAAAAAGGTATAATATTTAAAAAGTGCTAAAAGCAGCACGTTTAAGATTATGGAAAAAGCGAATACAGGTTTCTTTAAAGGAAAACGGCTGTCCGGAAGGAAGCTTCTTGAAAGCAGGTAGTTTACGCCTGTTGCCGCAAGTATGGTAAAGAAAGGGATTTTGCCATAGGAATAATAAAAAACAAGAGAAGCTGCAAGGATGATAAGTTTCTGCAGCTTCCGCTTTTCAAACCGGCCGGCAGTATAAAAAAGCACAAGAGATACCGGCAGAAGTACGAGCAAAGTTTTGTAGGACAAAAAACCCATAACGGTCTCTATTTTATAACAAGAGTCGGTAACGGTCAAAAAGCATATTAGTAACAAGCGGAGGTTTTGTGATGGCTTATCTTGCCTCGCCTTATAAGACGGCGGAAATAGTAAGAAAATATGATTTTGCATTCAGGAAAAAATTCGGACAGAATTTCCTGATCGATCCTTCTGTTCTTGAGGACATAATGGATGCGGCAGGTATCACGAAGGATGATACGGTGCTTGAGATAGGCCCGGGTATAGGGACGATGACCCAGTATCTGGCAGAGCGCGCCGGAAAGGTGATAGCTGTGGAGATAGACAGCGCACTTATCCCCATTCTTAAGGATACTCTTTCCGAATATGACAATGTAAAGGTTATAAATGACGATATTTTAAAGCTTGATATCAATAAGCTGGCGCAAGAGGAAGCGGGAGGAAAGCCTTTTAAAGTGGCGGCAAATCTGCCGTATTACATCACTACCCCCATTATCATGGAGCTTCTTGAAAAAAATGTGCCGCTTGAGAGTATCACCATAATGGTTCAGAAAGAGGTGGCTGCCAGGATGATGACAGGCCCCGGCTCCAAGGATTACGGCGCACTTTCGCTGGCTGTGCAGTATTATTGCAGGCCTGAGATAGTGACGGAAGCCGGTCCGCAGTGTTTTATGCCAAGACCGGCAGTCTCAAGCACTGTTATAAAGCTGGAACGTTACGGGGATCTGCCTGTAAAACCGGAAGATCCCGAATATATGTTTAAGCTTATCCGCGCATCCTTCAATCACCGCAGGAAGACTCTCGCAAACGGTCTTTCAAACGATGCTTCGCTTAAGCTTTCCAGAGAGCAGGTGACGGAAGCTTTGGGAAAAATGGGATTAAAGGAAGATATAAGGGGCGAAAAACTTACCCTTGAACAGTTTGCGGAGCTTTCCGGCATACTGGGGCAGCAGTCCGTTAACTGAATAAATACTGATTGATTAACATAAAAACGGGCACCTCTGTTCTCCGGGGGGCCTGTTTTTTTGACATAATACAGCTCCTATGCTAGAATTTACAGGATATTGTGTTGATATAGAAACATTTTTAATAAATATTGAGGTTGACATAAGGCAACCACGGAGAGAAAGATGGACAAGAAGGAAAAGAACATCCGTTATGAAGAGATAATGTCGCTCATCGCCGACCATGAATTTGAGAAGGCGGCATACATAGCGGACGGCATAGACTGGCGCAGGGAAAATTACAAAGTACTGATGAACATAAGCAGTCTTTACAGGCTCTGCGGCAGACCGGATGACGCACTGGAGCTGATGCTTTCGGCTTACGATAAAAAGCCCAGGAACAAAAGAGTGGTCTACGGGCTGTGCGATCTTTACCTTGAAAGAAAAGATACGGTAAACGCCAGCAGCTTTTACAACATATATAAAAAGATGGATCCTGACACGCCGGAGGAAATGATACTCAACTGCAGGCTTATAGAGCTGGTGGGCGGTTCCATTGCCTCACAGATAGAGGTTCTTGAGAAGTTAAAGAACACCTCCCCCACACATCCGGAATGGCGTTATCAGCTGGCATATCTTTATCACAGGGTTGGCGCCGTAAAAGAGTGCGTGGATACCTGTGATGATATTTTTATATGGTTCCAGAACGGTCCCTTTGTGGTAAAGGCACTGGAACTTAAGATGTTGCATAAGCGTCTTACGCCTGAGCAGCAGTATGTATATGACAGAAGGGATGAGGTAGAGGAAGAGTTAAACGCTTATGAGAGCGATACCTACAGCCTGGAGAGTTACGACAGCGGCATGGAGCCGGATCCGGAAATAGAGGGCATAGAGGTAAAGCTCATAGACCAGGATAAATTCAATACGATAAATCTTTCCAGAGAGCTTGCAAGATCAATGGCAGAGCTCCTCGCAGGGGAAGAGGATAACGAAAAAAAGAAGGCGGAAAAGAAGGAAAAACGTAAAGAAGACGAATACTATGACGAAGAGGATTCATATGATGATGAGGCTTCATATGATGATGAAGAATATTACGACGACGAAGAACCTCTTGATGAGGAAGAATATTACGATGAAGAAGAACCCCTGGATGAAGAAGAATATTACGACGAAGAAGGATCCTATGAAGACGGGGAAGAGTACTACGACGAAGAAGGATCCTATGAAGACGGGGAAGAGTACTACGACGAAGAAGATGTTCCCTATGAAGACGGGGAAGAGTATGAAGATGAGTATTACGATGAGGAAGGCTCATACGAGGAAGATTCTTACGAAGATGAAGAGTATGCCGGGGGTGATCTAGCTAAAGACGGAGAAGCTTATGAAGATGAGGTTTATGATGATGAGCTTCCGGAGGATGCTTACGATGGGGATCCCGGTAATGACACAGATGTAAGCGAAGAAGATGATCTCGAAAAGGAAGATGTAAAGACTAAGGAAAGCGAAACTTTCTTTAGCGATAAGACAGAAGAGCTTGTGATAGATGTGCCTCCCGCAGGAGCAAATCCGGCATACAAGGGAGTGGCAGCAACAGCAGCGGGGATAAGAAAAGTGAGAACAATAAAAAGCGGAAGATCCGCAGGGATCTTTGATGAAGGATATGACGGACAGCTTACCATGCCCATACCTCCCGAGGATAAGGTGGAGAAGCAGATAACAGGCCAGATGACACTGGATGAAGAGCTTGAAAACTGGGAGGATTACAGGCAGCGCAAGGATGAGGAGCTTCGCCGCGGGATAGAAAAGCAGATAAAGGATACAACAGGCCCCATCTTTGCCGACTTCGAAAAAAAGACAAAGGAAAGCCGCTCAAGACATGCCGATGTGGAAGAGGTGATCGTTCCGGAAAAGCTGTTCAAGGATAAGTACACTACCGAAGGTGTGGATATAGTTCCTGCGGAAAACGAAAATGCACCCCTTGTGGATCAGGATACCCACGGTACCACCATTTGGAAGGAAGTGGATGCACTGATCGCTGAACAGGAAGCAATGAAGGCTGCAAAAGAAGAGGCTGCAGAAAATGAAGCTGCAAAAGAAGAGGCTGTTTCCGAAGAAACAAAAGAAACTGAAGCCGCGGAAAATGAGGATTCCGAAGAAGAGGCTGAATCCGATACAGAAGCTGAAACGGAAGATGATGCGGAAACTGCCGAAACTGCAGAAACTGCAGAGGAAGAGGATGGCGAAGCAGAAGAGGAAGTATCCGAAGAGGATGAATATGATGATCCCGCGCTTAATACGGATCAGATGGAAATGATAGCTGATGCCCTGGAAACGGATGCAGACAGGCTTGAAAGACAGACAGCTGTAGAATATGACGATGATTATGAGCTCAGTGAGGAAGATGAGGCAGACTTCTCCGAGGAAGAACTGGATATTTTTGCGCCTTTCCTTTACTCAAGGAAGATGAAGGATCAGATACTCTTTGCTATTGAAGAGATAACCCTTGCCGCATATGTTGGAAATGTCATAATAACCGGCGACGAAAAAAGAGAGACAAGGGCCCTTGCAAGAGCCATACTTGAAGAGATACAGCTTATAGACAGTAATTTCGACGAGAAGAAGATCGCCAGGGTAAGCGGCGAGAAGATGAACAGCAAGGATGTGGCAGCAGTATGCTCAAAGCTTGAGAACGGAGCTCTGGTAATAGAGGGTGCTTACGATCTGACAAGGGAGACACTAGAGAAGCTCACTGCAGTACTGGAGAGTTCATCCACGGGGATCATTGTTATCCTTATAGATGACAGGGCGTCCATGGATGAAGTGATATCGGATTATGATCTTCTTACCGGATATTTTAATGCACGTATAGACATGCTGCCCCTTACGGACAGCGCTCTGGTAGATCATGCAATGGACTATGCTTTTGACAAGGAATACATGATAGACAGCGCAAGAGGTGTGCTTGCCCTGCATCAGAGGATAGATGAACTTCAGATAGGAGAGCACAATGTGACCCTGGCTGAGGTAGAGGGGATCGTGGATGAAGCGATCGAACGTTCAAGGCGCCGGCCGGTATCAAGTTTTTTTGAAATTTTAAGCGGAAAGCGTTATGATAATGAGTACGACATGGTTGTACTCAAAGAGAAGGATTTTCAGCGTTAGGAGGGTTATAATATGGCAGCTGCATCGCAGTCCGGAAAGAAGACTGCTCCTGTTCTTCAGGAGGAGACAGTGTTTATTTCTGAAGCAGACCAGTATGTCTTTGGTCAGGGATCTCATTACGATATATACAAGAAGCTTGGTTCACATCCGTGCACCAAGGATGGTAAGAAGGGTGTATTTTTCGGAGTCTGGGCGCCTCATGCACAGAGCGTAAGTGTTACCGGTGATTTCAATAACTGGGATACTTCCGCAAACCCCATGAAGAAGCTGGGAGATGGCGGTATATTTGCCTGCTTTATACCCGGGCTTAAGGGCGGAGAGCTGTATAAATACTTTATCGTTACCGCTTCCGGAGAAGGGATCTATAAGGCAGATCCATTTGCCAATTATGCGGAATACCGTCCCGGTACGGCTTCTGTTGTCTATGACATGAGGAAGATCAAATGGTCTGATGAAAAGTGGATGACCGAAAGGGCAAAGCTCAATCCTTTCGAGAGTCCCATGTCGATCTATGAATGCCATATCGGTTCATGGATGAAGCATCCTGACGGAACAGAGGATGGTTTTTACAATTACAGGGAATTTGCTGACAGGATAGTTGATTATCTGCAGCATGCGAAATATACCCATGTGGAACTGATGGGCATACTGGAGCATCCCTTTGACGGATCCTGGGGATATCAGGTGACGGGTTATTTTGCACCTACGTCCCGTTACGGTACGCCCGAGGATTTTGCATATCTTATGAATAAGCTTCACAATGCCGGTGTCGGAGTCATACTTGACTGGGTGCCTGCACATTTCCCCAGAGATGCCTTCGGTCTGGCTGATTTTGATGGCGAGCCTCTTTACGAGCATCCCGATCCCAGGCTGGGCGAGCATCCCGACTGGGGCACCAAGATATTCAATTATTCAAAAAATGAGGTACGTAATTTCCTTATTGCCAGCGCTCTTTACTGGATAAGGGAGTTCCATGTGGACGGACTGCGTGTGGATGCGGTGGCTTCAATGCTTTATCTTGACTATGGCAAGCAGGACGGCCAGTGGGTGGCAAATAAATACGGCGGCAATGAAAATCTGGATGCCATCGAGTTCTTCAAGCATATGAACAGTATTATAAGGAGCATGGGAAACGGGGCCATTACCATTGCGGAAGAATCCACGGCATGGCCCAAGGTTACAGCAGCGCCTGAGGATGACGGTCTGGGATTTACCTTCAAGTGGAATATGGGATGGATGCATGATTTCTGCGAATACATGAAGCTCGATCCTTATTTCCGTAAGGACAATCACAATAAGATGACCTTTGCCATGAGTTACAATTGCGCGGAAAAATACATTCTTCCCCTGTCTCACGACGAGGTAGTGCACTTGAAATGCTCCATGGTAAATAAGATGCCGGGTTATCAGGTTGATAAGTATGCCAATTTAAGGCTCGGTTATACATTTATGTTCGGACATGCCGGAAAGAAGCTTCTTTTCATGGGACAGGATTTCGGACAGGAAAGGGAGTGGAGCGAAAAGAGAGAGCTCGACTGGTTCCTTCTTGAGAATAAACTTAACAGAGGCATGCTCAATTATACGGAAGAGCTTTTAAAGCTGTATCGCGAGAACCGCTGTCTTTACGAGCTGGATGATTCATGGGAAGGTTTTGAATGGATAAATGCAAATGACAATTATCGTTCGACCTACAGCTTCATCCGCAAATCGAAGGATGGCAGGAACAATATGATATTCGTACTGAATATGACGCCCATGCCGATAAATGACTACAGTGTAGGCGTGCCCAAAAAGGGTAAGTATAAGCTGGTGATCAATTCGGATGAAGAGCGTTTCGGCGGAAACGGTCATGAACTCCCGGCTGAGATCAAGGCAAAGGAGTATGAATGTGACGGAAAGCCGTATATGATACTCTTTGATCTTCCTCCCTTTGGAGCTGCGGTTTATTCCTTCTCATATTGATCATGGGAGGGGATTTAAGCAATTCGAAACCCGTGCCGAAGGCGCCTGAGCTGCGTAAAGGCTCATCTGTTACAAAAGAGCTCAGATGGCGTAAGCTTTCGGCTAATGAAAAGGATCGAATAAAGGATTATTTTCAGGGAGAATATTTCAGGGGGTCACTTATCATAGTGACCCTTCTTGTAATGTCGGTGATATTTACCATATTGCTTGTGGCATCTACTGTATTGCGTTTTGAGAAAGGTGAGCATCTGCAGGCTGTTTATTCTATGGGAGTGCTTTTGCTTCTTTATACGCTGCTCATAATACTTTCAAAGCTCCTGGTACACCGGCCGAGGCGTGAGCTGGCTGCGATAAACGATGATACAGCGCTTGTCTGTGAGACGGTGATAGAAGAAAAGAAGATGCTAAGGCACAGGACTCTTGATGAATTTATAAAGGGTTATCGTCTGAGGGGGAGGGCTGATGTACAGCTTCCGTACGAAGAGGACAAAGAGGGAAATGTGACGGATAAAGGCACCTATCCGGTAAAGGCTGTGGGAATGAGCGACAGCGTTTATTCAAAGGTGAGGATGGGAGAGAATGTGCTGGTATGCTTTTTTCCTGAGGATGCAACCGGTCTGCCGGATGTTGAGCATATGCAGATCTTCAGACAGATAGAAATATTCAGAATTTAAGTAAAAACGGAAACTGTCCGATATAATATTGCAGGAGGGTGTTGCCCATGAACGGACAGATGGTAAAAAATGCATACGAGGCTTTTAGTCCCGCGGTGACTACAGATGCAGGCAGAATGCAGGCATCAGGTCATGTGACGGGATTTTTTGATGATGAGAAAAAGACAGCTTCCGGGCTTGTTTCAGGCGTAAATATAGATCTTGGCGGAAGCGGTGGCATCATTTCCGTCGACGCGGGAAAAAAGAGCGCTGCCGGAGAGTTTATGGACAGACTTTCTTTAGCTGCGGACGGGGAAGTGCTTAAGGATAAGATGGTCCTGCTTTCAAACACGCTTTCCGAAGAAGGTTTTAAACAGGCGGCTAAGGACGGATATTCCCTGGAAAATGTGGATCCGAAGGAGGCTGTAAACAGCGGAGACAGGATACGCGCCACCATGTTAAAAGCGGGTGTAGTGATACAGGGGTTCAATGATGACTTAAGCGATGAGCAGCTTGAAACCATAACAGGCAGCGCTTCCATGGCAGCGTCCTTAAAAAAAGGAGCTTCGGAAGCGGGAATAAGGCTTAGTAAGCAGAATGTAAATGATATGATGGCTGCTGCAGATATGGCAGATAAGCTTGAGACACCGGATGAAAAAACAAAGGCATATCTTATAGAAAACGGACTTAAGCCCACACTTGAGAATATATATTATGCGGAGCACAGTGTGCCCGAATCATTTAATGCGCCTGCCGCTAAGGCTTCAAATTCCTATGTTTCCGAAAACGGATATCTGGGAGTGCAGGGCGTTTCTTCCGTAAAAGAGCTGGAACCCGCTTTCAGAAAAGTGATAGAAGATGCGGGAATGGAAGTTGATGACGCGGCACTTAAGCATGCCGCCGATATGATGGACAACGGCATTGCGGTCACGGCGGAGAATTTTGTCAGGTATACGTCCATGGATGATATACGTTTTCCCATGGATAAAGATAAAGTGATAAAGGCAGCAGCGCTTGCGGTATCTGACGGTTTATCTGCATTGCAGGCGGATGTGAGCAGGGATAAGAGCCTTCTTGAGACTGCTGTGGAAATGAAAGAGACGGCAGATGAGGCTGCAAATGATCCGGAGGCGCTCAGGGCACTTGTTGCGGCAGACAGACCTGTAAACCTTAATAACCTGCAAAAGGCGCTTAACGGCGGGATAAACGCGGGAACAGAAGCAGAGTTTCCGGAGAAAAGATTTATCACCGCGCGCAGACAGCTTGAAGAGACCAGACTGGTAATGACTGTGGAGGCGAATTTTAAGCTTTTAAAACAGGGAGCGTCGTTGGATACCGCAGAGCTTAAGGATCTGGTGGTAATGTTAAAGGCTGCCGAGGAAGAGATAAACCGCGAAAGATTTAACAGCGATGACGCGGGAGAAGCTTCCGTAAGAGCAGCTCTTTACTCTGAGACGCTTAAGACTGCGGATGAGATAAAGGATATGCCGGTTTCGGCTCTGGGAGTCTTTGTTTCTGCAAGTGTTTCTTTTGAACAGAGCTATTCCATACGCAGTGTTTCTCTTTCGGAATTAAGGGATGAAGGCACAAAGCGGCGCCTTGAATATGAAAAGGCAGGCGAGGCCTATGAGACCATGCGCACGGAGGTAAGGTCAGATCTGGGTGATTCCATAAAGAAGGCTTTTGCAAATGCGGACAGCCTTATGAAGGAGCTTGGCATTGAACTAACTGAGGAAAATTCAAGAGCCGTAAGGATACTCGGATACAATTCAATGGAGATAAACGGAGCATCCGTTGAAAATATGAAGCGGACATGCCGTTTCGTGGATAAGGTGCTGGACAAGATGACACCTGCCAATGTGCTCTCGCTTATAAGGAACGGAGACGATCCTCTTAAGCTTTCAATGGAGGAGCTGGATGAAAAGCTCACTACCGAAGAGGCACCGGAGAAATACAGTGAATATCTTGTAGATCTTAGAGAAAAAGGCCTTATAAGCGAGGAGGAAAGCGAATCCTTCATAGGCATATACAGACTGATACGCGAAACCCGCAAAAATGACGGCGCCGCCATAGGTGCTCTTGTAAATGAAGGTGCTGAGATAAACTTCGTAAATATCTTAAGCGCGGTAAGGAGCAGCAGGGCAAGAGGTATGGATGTCAGCGTGGATGATCTCTATACCGGAATGAACGGAAATATAGAAAATGATATATATGAGCAGGTAAGGACCGCTTATGATGAGGCAAAGGCAGCTCAGAGCATGGCTTCGATAAGAGAAGCGGCAGGCCTTCCTTCAGAGATTTATGAAGAGCTTACGGAGAGCGGTGTGATAGCCACGGCAGATCATGTAGCGGGACTTGCTGCCATGAGAAGTAACAGGGGCAGCTTATTTAAGGCGGCAAAGAAGGCGGCTCTTTCGGAGAATGATTCAGACAGCGCAGCCGGTATCCTCACGGACAGCTTTATACGTGAAAAATTTGCAAAAGTTATAGATGAATTTGACGGCAGGGAAAGTGCTGAAGCGGCTTACGAAGAAATGGCGGATGCGCTGGAGGAGGCTCTTACAGGAGCAGCGTTTGGTGAGGGAGAGAGGATAGACGTAAGGGATTATTCCCTTGCCATGAAGGAGCTTCACGTATCAAGAGAGCTCTCAAGGCAGGAAAGCTACGAGATACCCATGGAGATAGACGGAGAGATGAGTTCCGTCACGGTAAGGATACTTCATGAAGGAAGAGGCACGGCTTTTTCGGATATAAACATGGAAACTTCCGTTTACGGTGAATTTACGGCAAGGATAGAATTTGCGGGAGAAGCGGTAAAGATAGGCATATTCACATCTTCGGAAATAATGAAGGCGGAGCAGCCGCATATCGCAGACGGGCTTGAAGAGGCCATGGAAAGGGCAGGGATCGCATTTGCGGGAACGGATATCTTCCTTACGGAGCATATGGGTATTAAGCTTTCGGGAAGAAATGCCGATAAAGATAACAGCAGCCGTGATACGGCAGTGCTTTACAGAGCATCAAAGCTTTTTATACAGACGGTAGGCAGAACCATGGACGGAGGAAGAATATGAGAATAAATTATAACGCCAGCGCGGTAGTTACGAATAAGACGCTCAACAGGAATGATGCCCTGATGAGTGAGTCAATGCAGCGTCTTTCTTCGGGACTTAAGATAAATCATGCAAAGGACAACCCGGCAGGACTTGCCATAGCAAACAGGATGAACGCTCAGATTTCGGGTCTTGGAGTGGGCGGCAGAAATACCAATGACGGAATATCCGTTGTTGAAACAGCAGACGGTGCCCTTTCAGAGGTTACCAGCATACTCCAGAGAATGACCGAGCTTTCCGTGAAAGCGGGTAATGCTACTCTTACCGATGATGACAGGGAAATGATACAGACCGAGATAGAGCAGCTCCAGAAGGAGATCACCAGGATAGCGAAGGATACCGAATTCAACGGCCAGCCTCTGCTTGACGGAAGCTTTGATCTTAAGGGATACAGCAGCGATCCCGAACATACAAAGGTGGATTATTATACCGAGGATGTGGATCCCGGCAAATATACGATAAGCAACACGGCTGCATTATATAACGCGGACGGAGCCATAAGCGCAGCCGATATAATGAGTTCCCTGGGAGGCGCGGATTCGGGCTTTCCCGAGGTTTCAACCCTGAGTGCAAACGCAAGACAGATAAGTGATGCGGACGGAAATCATGTAAAGACGGAAGTTACCATAAAGGGCGCAGGCGGTTTTGAACTGAGGCTTGATCTGGATGCATCTTCCGCTGCAAATGTGGAGCTTGATATCACCGGCATAGGTGCCATGAAGATACAGACAGGTGCAAACGAAGGAAATGAGATCGCCATCCAGATAAGGAAGATATCTCTTTCAAATATGGGAATACCGGATGATGAGGATGATCCCGAAAGAATGGATGTTACCACACAGGATGGAGCCGAAAGGGCTATAGAAGCCGTAAAGGGGGCATTGGCATACGTAAATGCGGTGCGTTCCAAGCTCGGCGCATACCAGAACCGTCTGGAACACAATTCCGCAAGTGTGGCAGTTTCCGAAGAAAACATGACAGCTTCCTACTCGAGGATAATGGATGTGGATATGGCCGAGGAAATGACGACTTATACGACCCATCAGGTACTCACACAGGCCGGTATATCGATGCTCGCACAGGCAAATGAAAGACCCCAGCAGGTTCTGCAGCTTCTGCAGTAAATGAAATAAACTAAAAGGAGAGAAAAATTATGACATCAGATATCAAACAGGATTTCATGCTTCGTATAAGCGGTGCAAACAAGAGTGGTATGGTGGTGATACTGTATGATATGTTTCTCACCTATGTAAGAGAATCTATCAACAGCCGTGAGGTAAAAGAGTATAAGCTTGAAGATATGGAAAATTACCGCCAGGGACTGATGCACGCAAAGGCAGTGCTCAGAGAGCTCATTGATTCCCTCAATATGGAATATGATATAGCGCGCAGGACCTATCAGATATACCGTTTTGTGGAGAGAGAGCTGATAATGGCCGATATACGCAGGGATCCCAAGGGGCTGCCTGAGGTTATGAAGATAATGAAGCAGTTAAGGGATGCTTATGCGCAGGCATCCGCGGAAGATGATTCCGAGCCGCTTATGAAGAATACGGATATGATATATGCCGGTATGACCTACAGCAGGGGCAAGCTTTCGACAGAAAGCAGCCAGTCCGGGACAAACAGGGGGTATCTGGCATAAGTCATGCCCTGATCATCTATGAAGATAATGCGGAAGGCGGGGGCGTCCCTGCCTTCTTTTATTATGCGATGCTATGGTGGATCATGCAGAGAATCTTTTCACCTCACGATGTGGAATTAAAGCGGTAAATGTAGTAAAATGGGATAGACTATATATTGGTGGAGTATAAGATATGGATCCGGACAGACAGAAGAGGGCGCCGATTTGCGAAGCCCTTGAGCGTTTCAGAAAAAAGAGAGTGGTGCCCTTTGATGTACCCGGGCATAAGAGAGGCAGGGGAAACCCGGAGTTGACGAGTATACTGGGGCAGCAGTGCGTCAGTATAGACGTTAACAGCATGAAGCCTTTGGACAATCTGAGCAATCCGATATCGGTGATAGCCGAGGCGGAGGAGCTGGCTGCGGATGCTTTCGGGGCTGCGCATGCTTTTCTGATGGTTGGCGGGACTACCAGCGCGGTTCAGACAATGGTGCTTTCCGTCTGCAAGGCCGGAGATAAGATAATAGTTCCCAGGAACGTGCATAAGAGCGTGATCAATGCACTCATACTCTGCGGTGCTATCCCCGTATATGTAAAGCTTAAGATACATCCTGTCATAGGAGTGGCACTGGGCATGGAGGTGGATGCGCTTAAAGAGGCCATAGCCGATAATCCCGATGCAAAGGCAGTGCTTATAAACAATCCTACATATTACGGTATCTGCTCAAATATAAAAGAGCTTACCAGAGTGGCACATGAGCATGGTCTTAAAGTGTTAAGTGATGAGGCTCACGGTACACAGCTTTATTTTGCGGACGGTCTGCCGGAGGCAGGCATAAGGGCAGGTGTGGATATGGCAGCCATATCCATGCACAAATCGGGCGGCAGTCTTACCCAGAGTTCTCTTCTCCTTATCGGAGAGAATATGGACAGGGCGTATGTGAGGCAGATAATAAACCTTTCACAGACCACATCAGCCAGCTACCTGCTGCTTTCAAGCCTTGATATAAGCAGGCGCAATCTGGCGCTCAGAGGACGTGAATCCTTTGCAAAAGTCATCGAGATGAGTGAGTATGCAAGGGATGAGATAAATAGGATAGGCGATTATTATGCTTACGGAAGGGAACTTATAGACGGCAGTAGCGTTTATGATTTTGATGTGACCAAGCTCTGCATATTCACGAAACCCATAGGTCTGACAGGTATAGAGGTATATGACCTGCTCAGGGATGAATATGACATACAGATGGAATTCGGTGACATAGGGACAATAATGGCATATATATCCATTGGCGACAGGATGCAGGATATAGAGCGTCTGGTGGGTGCCCTTACCGATATCAGGAGGCTTTATAAGAAAGAGGGGGAACAGTTAAACTACGTGGATTCCGTGATACCCAAGGTGGTATGTTCACCCCAGGAATCATTCTATGCGGAGAAGACCACACTTCCAATAGAGAAGACTTCCGGCAGGGTCTGCGGAGAATTCGTTATGTGCTATCCTCCCGGCATACCCATACTTTCGCCGGGTGAGCTGATCACGGATGAGATAATAGGACATATCCTTTACGCAAGAGAAAAGGGCTGCAGCCTGCAGGGTATGGCAGATCCCGCTGCAGATACGCTGCGGGTGCTTGAGGGAATAAGAGCATGAAAAATAATTCAGAAATCTGGTTTTCCGATTCCCAGACAGATTCGGTATGTTTGAATATACGTGTGACGAACCAGCTTTATCACGGTATCAGTGATTTTCAGGAGATAGATGTGTTTCAGTCGGAGTCTCTTGGAAAGTTCCTGGTGCTGGACGGAGAGGTGATATTTTCCGAATCCGATGAGTTCATATATAACGAAATGGTGGCGCACGTGCCCATGGCTGTGCATCCGGACGTAAAGAAGGTGCTCATAATAGGTGGAGGAGACGGCGGTGTGGCCAGAGAGTTTACCGCTTATCCCGAGATTGAGCGCATAGATGTTGTGGAGCCGGATGAACAGATGGTGGATGTATGCAGGCGTTTCTTTCCGGATACGGCGAAGGGTTTTGAAGATGAACGTGTGCAGATATCCTATCAGGACGGCTTAAGATTCGTAAGAAGCCGTGAGAATGAATACGATATAATAATAAATGATGCCACAGATCCTTTCGGGCATGCGGAGGGGCTTTTTACAAAAGAATTCTATGGCAGCTGTTATAAGGCGTTAAAGAGTGACGGCATCATGGTATACCAGCACGGCAGTCCGTTTTTTGATGAGGAGGAATCCACCTTCAGATCCATGCACAGGAAGGTGTTCCGTACTTTCCCCATAAGCCGTGTATATCAGGCTCATGTACCTACCTGTTCTTCCGGATATTGGACCTTTGGTTTTGCCAGCAGGAAATACCATCCCATACAGGATTTTGATGCCGAAAGATGGGATGCAAGGGGCATAAAAACATGGTACTATTCAAGCGGTTTGCATAAAGCGGCCTTTATGCTTCCCCGATATGTGGTTGATATACTGCATGAGGAAGAGGGGAAGAGCATGACTGTGAGGGAAGTCTGATGGAAGCTGACAGAAGAAAAAAGTCGAAAAACGAACAACTGCTTTTGATCGTTGTGGTAATGGCGACTGTATTCTTCATGACCATAACAGTCCTTAATTTCAGAAGAAGGATCACGGGATATATAGAAGAGCAGGTTTACGGCTCACTCAGGGGAAATATCGAGACCCTTTCCGGAGTCTTCAGCACGAAGATGAACGACCAGCTGGTCATGCTTGAGAGCCAGGTAAGATATTTCAGGGATATAAATCTGGACGATTATAATACGATGAAGGATACGATAATGGCAACAAGAGGTATCGGAGCCTTCAAGACGATAGGTGTTGCGAACCGTACCGGAGCCACCATGAACTATAACGGAAAATCCTCCGGAAATATACTTCTTGAAGATTATTTTAAAGAAGCGCTCAAGGGCAGTGAATCCGTATCGGAAACAGTCCATATAGATGAAGAGGGCGAGGAAGTACTGATACTTGCGGTTCCTATCGTTAAAGATGAAGAGATAATAGCTACCGGTGTTGTATACGGATCCTTCACAAAAGAATCCCTTTCCGAGCTGCTTGATGCGGGAAAGAATGCAAATGATACCGAGGAGCTTTTGCTTGACGGGAGCGGGAAGCTGCTTGCAAGTTCCGGTGCAGGTGACCTCACTCCTGCAAATGAATCGGAAATACATGAATTATTAAAGGATCTTCCAAAGGATCTTACATCCACGCAGATATACGAAGTAAGATATTCCGGAAAAGATATTTTAGTAACAGCAACTCCTGTGGGGCTTCACGGATGGGTGATAGTATCACTTGCATCCGAAGAGCTGGTATTCCAGCCCACACGTGCCATCACCTTCTACATGATAAATGTGATAATACTTCTGGTCATCTGTTTTGCAGCTGTTGTAAGTATAGTGCTGTTAATGAACAAGAAGGTAAGAACTGTCCAGCAGCAGAATGATCGATTTGAAGAGGCAAGTGCCGGCAGCAGTAATCTTATATTTGAATATAATATAGCAAAGCAGATACTTACGCTTGACGGCAATACGGAAATGCTTATACAAGAACCGAAGCCGCAGTATACAAAGGACGAGATACCTGTTCTTTTTGAAGGGATGTCCGAAGAGGATTCATCCGTCAGGGAGCAGTTAAGGATAACCATGGAAGCCCCTGCGGGGAAGATCAATACCGAATTCCGTTATAAATGTCAGGACGGGTCATATCACTGGTTCCGTCTGCACGGCGATATGAAGCAGGGAAGGCTCATAGGAACCATAAGCAATGTGGATGAGCAGATCATAAAAGAGACAAAGCTTATGGAAAAAGCGGAAGAAGATCCTCTTACCGGACTTTTAAACAAGGGTGCCTTTGCAGATAATGTTTCGGCACTTTGCGATAAGCTTGAAGAAGACAGGACGGTAGCATACTTCATAATAGACCTTGATAATTTCAAGGCGGTAAACGACAATCTGGGACATGCCACCGGCGACAGGGTGCTCACGGATGTGGCAAGAAGCCTTGAAAGGGTATTCAATGAGAATGATATCGTGGGCAGGATAGGCGGAGATGAGTTCGCGGCCTGCATGGCTGTTCCGGTAGGGGGCCGGATACCTCCTCAGCAGCTTTTCAGAAGAAAGGCAAGGTCCATTCTTACTGAAGTGGACAGGGTATATTCCAGAGACGGAAAGAGCGTACATACATCGGTAAGTATAGGTATTTCCATAGGACCGGAAAATGCGGATACTGCGGAAGAACTCTATAAAAAAGCCGATGAGGCATTATATAACGTCAAATACGGTGGAAAAAATCAATTTTGCTTTTATGGCAAGGAGGTAGGGGAATGAAAAAGAAGACCTTATTGTTTCTGTTAACCATGACGGGTGCACTTGCTTTTACTGCATGCGGAGACACCGGTGATACTGCAGCTGTTACGGAAACTGAAGACGGAACAGAGGAGCAGGGAACTGCGGCAGAGGGCAGCCTTACTTATCCTCTTACATTGAAAGTAGGATATTCAACCGGTGAGGATGATCCCAGAGGAGTGGCCCTTGCATCATTTAAGAAAGAGGTTGAAGAAGCTACAGGCGGAGATATCCTGGTGGAGATACATCCTTCGGGAGAGCTTGGAAGCGATTCCGATCTGATCGCAGGCGAGATAAACGGCACAGTGGATATGACTGTTTCAAGCGCGGGAAATTATGCGGTTTATGCAACACGCATGGGCGTGTCCGCACTTCCCTTCCTTTTCGGAGATTTTGAAGAGGCATGGGCTTTCATTGATTCCGATACACAGAAGAGCGTAGAGACTGATCTTGAACAGTACAATATACATGTGCTCTCATATTTCGATAACGGTTTCCGTTGTGTTACCACAACAGCAGCTGCCGGACCTGTCGAAAAGGCTGCCGATATGAACGGCCTTAACATAAGGACTCCGGACAATCAGATACTTATGGCAACGATGAGTGCCCTCGGCGCAGAGCCTAAGAGCTATCCTTTTACCGAACTTAAGGATGCAATTAAAAACGGCGAATTTGATGCCCAGGAGAATCCTATCCCCGTAATTTATAATTCTGCTTTATATGAGGTACAGGATTATCTTGCCATAACAAATCACAGCTATGATGCAATGCCTCTTACCATAAGGCAGGATATATGGACAGGGCTTACTCCGGAGTATCAGGAGGTTATAAATACTGCCGCAAAGAATGCTTCCGATGAGAACAGATCCATCGTTAAGCAGCAGACAGAGGATCTTGTATCCTCTCTCGAAGAGGCCGGAATGACAGTAACATATCCCGACCTTAACGAGTTCAGAGCGGCTACATCCGGTGTGGTGAACGTATTTGCCGATATATATGGCGAAGAACTTACACAGAAGGTAAAAGATCTTTATACAAAATAAAACAAAGGACAATTTAAATGACATTTTTTGGAAACAAAGCGGCAGACGTTCAGGAGAAAAAGACTCCTGAACGTTTGCCTGTAAAAAGGGATGCTTTTAAAGGAGGCATTATAAAGAAATCTCCTATGCAGGACAGGCAGGATGGTTATGGCCCCGAAGGAAACGGAGGAAGGAAAGGGCCGGAGGGAGACGGCGAAAAAGGAGGCAGCCAGAGCGGCGGTCCCAATATAATGCTGTTCATCGTGGTCACTTTTATAGCGCTTCTTCTTATAAGCTATTTTGTGGGAAGAGGGTCGGCCCAGAATCTTGAGGTAACATATGATGAGTTTCTCGGCATGGTCAGCTCCAATAAAGTGGAGAAGATCTCCATAGAGGGAGACCGCATCATCATCACGGAGATCTCAAAAGAGGGCAGCCTGGTTCCTTCAAAGACATATTATACGGGGCTGGCGGAAGATCCAACCACCGTCACCGGCAGGATGCTGGATGCCGGCGTGGCAGTCAGCAGCAAGGTGGAGAACGGCTCCAGCTTTATCATGAACATACTGTTAACCTATGTGCTTCCTCTTGTGATACTCTGGATCGCCATGGGCTTTATCTTCAACCGCATGGGACGTTCCGGAGGCTTCGGGTTTAATGTAGGCAGATCCAATGCGAAGATGTACGAAGGCAAGGAAACAGGCATCACTTTTAAGGATGTGGCAGGAGAGGATGAGGCAAAGGAATCACTGGTAGAGATAGTTGATTTCCTTCATAATCCCGAGAAGTATTCAAAGATAGGCGCAAAGATACCCAAGGGCGGGCTTTTGGTAGGCCCTCCCGGAACAGGAAAAACCCTGCTTGCGAAAGCTGTTGCAGGAGAGGCCGGCGTGCCTTTCTTCTCCCTTGCAGGTTCTGATTTTGTAGAGCTGTATGTGGGTGTGGGTGCTTCCCGTGTAAGAGATCTTTTCAGGGAAGCGGAAAAGAATGCTCCCTGTATCATCTTTATCGATGAGATTGATGCCATAGGAAGAAGCCGTGATTCAAAATTCGGCGGCAATGATGAAAGGGAGCAGACTCTTAATCAGCTGCTTTCCGAGATGGACGGCTTTGATGCAAAAAAGGGAATAATAATCCTTGCGGCTACCAACAGGCCGGAGATCCTGGATAAGGCGCTGCTTCGTCCCGGACGTTTCGACAGACGTATTATAGTTGAAGAACCTGATCTCAAGGGACGTGTAGAGATACTTAAAGTTCATTCCAAGAATGTGATGCTTGACCAGACAGTGGATCTGGATGCCATAGGTTTAGCTACGGTAGGCGCTGTGGGCGCGGATCTGGCAAACATGATAAATGAGGCAGCTATACTTGCCGTAAAGAGGGGACGTGAATATGTAAGCCAGAAGGATCTTCTTGATGCCGTTGAGCTGGTGAGCATGGGTAAGGAGAAAAAGGACAGCATACTTTCTCCCAAGGAAAGACAGGTGGTATCTTATCACGAGACCGGCCATGCCCTTATCACTGCTCTACAGAAGAATACGGAACCGGTGCAGAAGATAACCATAATCCCCAGGACTATGGGAACACTTGGTTATGTGCTCTCTTACCCTGAAGAGGAGAAGTTCATACAGACAGAAAAGGAACTGAGGGCAGAGCTTGTGAGTCTTCTCGGAGGCAGGGCGGCTGAGGATATAGTATTTGATACTGTAACGACAGGCGCTGCGAATGATATAGAAAAGGCCACACGTATAGCCAGAGCCATGATCACGCGTTTTGGCATGAGCAAGCGCTTTGGGATGATGCAGATCGAAAGTGTGGATAATGCATATCTTGACGGCTCCACTTCTCTTAACTGTGCGGATGAAACAGCCGCTGCGGTAGATGAAGAAGTGATGAAGATGATCAAGGAAAGCTACAAAGAAGCAAAGGCCCTGCTCAAGGAAAACAGGGATATACTTGATAAGATCGCCGCATATCTCATTGAAAAAGAGACCATAACAGGTCACGAATTCATGGAGATATACTGCAGGGAAAAGGGCATCCCCATGCCTGAAAAGAACAGGGGAGAGGAAAGCCTGGCTAAAATGAGGAGAGAGCGTGAAGAGGAGAATAATAACGTGCCTCCGGTGAATAACATGCCTCCCCAGGGAATGCCTCCGGTGAATAACATGCCTCCCCGGCAGAATGTTCCTCCCCAGTGGAATAACATGCCTCCGGTGAATAACATGCCGCCGCAGAATGTGCCTCCCCAGTGGAATAACATGCCGCCGCAGAATGTGCCTCCTCAGGAAAATGGGGGGAATAAGCCTGCAGAGGCTGAAAATAAAGGCAGCAGGGATTTTTCAGAGATGCTGAAGAACCGTTCATACCACGAAAAGAATACAGACGATGACAACGGAAATACGTCAGGCGGAAACTGAAAAAGAGAAGAAGGAAGTAAAGGACCGTATACTGCCGGGTGGTTTTAATGTGACCGAGGAGCTTAAAAAGCTTCCGGGAGAACCCGGCGTATACATTATGAGGGATGCTGATGATACTATCATCTACGTGGGTAAGGCCGTAAACCTTAACAACAGGGTGCGGTCTTATTTTCGTTCTAACATAGGACGCGGACCAAAAATAGACAGAATGGTGAGTCTTATCCGGCGTTTTGAGTATATAGTGACGGATTCCGAGCTTGAGGCCCTTGTACTTGAAAACAATCTGATAAAAGAGCATGAGCCACGGTACAATACCATGCTCAGGGATGATAAGACGTATCCTTATATAAGGGTATCGACGGGTGAGGATTATCCGAGGATAACCTTTTCCAGAAAAACCGAAAAAGACGGGGCAAGATACTTCGGCCCCTATACAAGTGCGGATGCAGTCCGTGAGAGCATTGATCTGATAAACAGACTTTACGGACTGAGGGATTGTTCAAGAAAACTTCCCCGTGACATAGGTAAGGAAAGACCATGCCTTAATTATCATATAGGAAAATGCTGCGGTCCCTGTATAGAAGGCAGGGAATCTGCAGAACAGTACAAAGTAAGGATAGAAAAGGCTCTTGATTTCCTAAACGGAAATTATGCACCTGTGATAAAGAATCTGCAGGAGAAGATGCAGGCAGCAGCGGAAAATCTTGAATTTGAAGAGGCAGCTTCACTCAGGGATCTTTTGGGCAGTGTGCAGAAGATCGCGCAGAAACAGAAAATAGAATATACCGACAGGGAAGATAAGGATATCATCGCTCTTGCAAGAGATGAAGAAGATGCCGTGGTCCAGATATTCTTTATAAGGGGCGGCAGGATGACAGGCCGTGAACATTATTATATGAAGCATATCGAGGAGGAGAGTGAGGAGCATATACTCACGAGTTTTATAGAGCAGTTTTACTCCGGAACCCCCTTTATCCCCAGAGAGATATTTATACCGCTTGAGAGCAGCGACGGCGCAACAATAGAAAAATGGCTTACGGAAAAAAGAGGAAGCCGTGTATATCTCAGGACGCCGAAGATAGGTCAGAAGGAAAAACTGGTGGAACTTGCCGCAAATAATGCAAGGCTGGTACTTACAAAAGACAGGGAAAAGATAAAGCGTGATGAAGGCCGGACCATAGGCGCCGTAAAGGAGCTGGAAGCTTTGCTTGGAATGGAGGGGCTCGAGCGCATGGAGTCCTATGATATATCAAATATAAGCGGTTATGAAAATGTGGCTTCCATGGTGGTTTATGAAAAAGGAAAGCCAAAGAAGAGCGATTACAGAAAATTCAAGATAAAGACCGTAGTGGGTCCGAATGATTATGCCAGCATGAAGGAAGTTCTTACCAGACGCTTTGAACATGGATTAAAAGAGAGAGAGGAAGGCAGGGATGACGGGCATTTTGACCGCTTTCCCGATATTATCCTTATGGATGGGGGCAGAGGTCAGGTGAATATTGCCCTCGGTGTGCTTGATTCTCTTGAACTGAAAATACCGGTATGCGGAATGGTAAAGGATGATCATCACCGGACCAGAGGATTATTTTTTAATAATGTGGAAATACCGATAGATAAGGACAGCGAAGCTTTTAAGCTACTCACACGCATACAGGATGAGGTGCATCGTTTTGCGATAGAATACCACAGGTCGCTCAGGACAAAGGAACAGGTACATTCGGTTCTGGATGATATACCCGGTGTGGGTCCGAAGAGAAGGCGTGATCTGATGCGCGGTTTTGCATCACTTAATGATATAAGAGAGGCGGATGTGGAGACTCTTATGGAAAAGGGAAAGCTTCCCAAAAGGGTGGCGGAAGATATTTATGCCTGGTTCAGGAGGGAAAAGGAAAATTGATATCGTTTATCTATAATATAACGATACGTCCTCTGGAGATTTTTTTTGAAACAGTCTACGGACTGGCGGATGATTTTCTCTGGAACAAAGGGCTTTCGATAATAGCGCTTTCCCTGGCGATGAATTTTCTTGTGCTGCCTCTTTACAGAAGAGCAGATATGATACAGGCTGCGGCTGCCGAGAAAGAAAAGAAGCTGTCGCCCTGGATATCACATATCAGGAAGAATTTTTCCGGTGATGAGCGCTTTATGATGCTGCAGGCCTATTATAAGGAATCTGATTACAGCGCTGTCTCACAGCTTGGCGGTATGCTGCCGCTTCTTCTTGAGATACCCTTCTTCATAGCTGCATATCGTTTCCTTTCGGGTTACGGCGGCATAAGAGGTGTATCTTTCGGTCCCATAGCGGATCTCGGAAAACCCGATGCTCTTTTAACCATTGCGTCGTTAAGCATAAACATACTGCCTGTTCTTATGACGCTTATCAATATAATATCCGGCGCCATATACACAAAAGGCATGCCGTTTAAGAGCAGGCTGCAGCTTTACACAATGGCCCTTGTATTTCTTGTGTTTTTATATGATTCCCCTGCGGGACTGGTTTTTTACTGGACCTTGAATAATCTTTTTTCGCTTGTGAAAAATATTTTTTACAAGCTTAAACCACCCGTAAAACTCTTTAAGTACGGGGCTTGCGGGATCGGAGCTCTTTTGTTTGTGTATGTTGCTTTTATCACAAAGGGAAGCAATTATACCCACAATATACTTATCGGACTGACAGGATGCATGATGTGCCTTCCTGCTGTCTGCGGGATATTTAAGAAAAAGAATACAAAGACTGATATCGCTGCTTTAAAAGAAATAAACGCCTTATATATATGCGGAGCTGCATTTTTATTTTTACTCACGGGACTGCTCATACCTTCAGCGGTCATAGCATCATCGCCGGTTGAATTTGTATCAACGGTAAATCCGTTGAATCCCGTAAGATATGTGCTGCATGCGCTTCCGGTATCCTTAGGCACTTTCGGACTGTGGATGTCGGTGTTCTATGCACTGAGCGGTGATGAGGCAAAGAAGGGATTTGCAGGCGGAGTATTTGCCACAGCCCTTATATTTACAGCTGATTATCTCTTCTTTGAATTTGATCTGGAAACACTTGCCCCTTCGCTTGTTTATGAAAAAGGTCCGGATATAAAGGCGGCGGGCCAGCTTACAAATCTTGTGATCCTTGCAGTGACCGCTTTTGCAGGGATATTGATCAGCAGAAAAAGACAGTTTACCCGTCTTATCATCATATCGATGGCGCTTGCCGTTACGGGACTTGGCATAAAAAACCTGTATGTCATAAACAGTGAATATAAAGTTTATCTTGAAAATGCGGCTACGGGAAATACAGGTGAGCCGGAGATCCCTTTAAGCACTGAAGGAAAAAATGTAATGGTCATAATGCTTGACAGGGCAATTGACGGATATGTGCCATATATAATGAATGAGTCTCCGGAGCTTAAGGAGAAATTTGATGGTTTTGTATGGTACCCGGATGTGACAAGCTACGGAACTTCTACAAACTTCGGCGCGCCGGGACTTTTTGGCGGATATGATTATACTCCGGAGAGGATAGATAAAAGAGATACGGAGCTTTTAAGGGACAAGCATGATGAGGCGCTTAAGGTGATGCCGGCGGTATTTGGTGATGCCGGATACGAGGTAACTGTCATCGATCCTCCTTATGCCGGATACAGCTTTGTCCCCGATCTTTCAATATATGACGGAATGGAAAATGTGAAGGCATATGATGCGGGACGAAGTGCCATTACAAAAGAAACGGATGAAAAACTGGAATATATAAAGGAACACAGTTTCTTCCGTTTTGCGCTCACAAGAGTGATGCCTTATACATTAAGGCTGCTTATGTATGACAGCGGAGCGTATTTTGACGAGAAAGCTTCAGAACCGGATTATTCCGAAGCCTATTATATTCTTGATAAGCTTCCTTCGTATGTAAAGCTTACGGACGACAAGGGAACCTTCCTTATGATGGATAATGACACGGCGCACGATAACATGCTGCTTAAGAAGCCGGAGTATAAGCCTGCAAAAAATATCAACAATGATGCTTATCATGCAGAGCATGAACTTATGGATGATAAGGGAAATGTTCTTGAATTTGAAACGCCTTATCAGGAAGGGCACTATGATGTGAACATGCTGGCGTATATGGAACTCTCAAAACTTTTTGACAGGATGAGGGAGCTTAATGTTTATGATAATACGAGGATAATACTCGTATCGGATCACGGAAGACAGCTTGAACACATAAAGGGAATGGTGCTTGATAACGGTCTTGATATAGAATGGTTCAATGCGCTGCTCATGGTAAAGGATTTTGACGCCCATGGTTTTTGCACGGATGAGACTTTTATGACAAATGCAGATGTGCCGGCAATTGCAATGGAAGGGATGATAGAGGATCCCGTAAATCCGTACACAGGAAATGCGATCGATATGAGCAGGAAGGAAGGCGTGCAGAAGGTGGTATTTTCCGAGAGCTGGGATGTGCTCAAAAATAACGGTTATGTTTTTGACATAGGAGAAGGTGGCCAGTGGTACGAGATAGAGGACAGTATTTTTTCTGAAAAGAGCTGGGTACCGGTGGAGGCGCCCTGATATTAATCCTTTATTTGCGGAGTAATGACAGATGGATCGTAAGAAATTTTTAATATTTATATTAAAAACAATTGTATTTGTATTTCTGGTGACGGTACTTTTCCGCGCCCTGTTCTGGTTTTTATGGAAATATGAGAAAGGACCGGAGGCTTATGCAAAGTCGTATCAGAGGGCGTTACTTAAACAGATATACGCGCTTGAAGATGCAGACAGGGATCCCCGTGTAATAGTTTTTGGATCCTCATATGTGCCTTACGGGATAGATAAGGAAACGCTGGAAGAAAGCATAGGCGACGGAAGGGAAGTGCAGACCCTCGGTATAGAGGCAGCCATTGGCATACCTTATCTGACACAGGTACTCAGGGAAACGGCGAAAGAAGGGGATACGGTTATTTATATGTTAGGAGAATCAAATCCCCACGAGACATCAGTTATGTCCATATCTGCGGCGCTTGAACCGGATAAGGAGAAGCTTACCGCTTACTGGAAAAAATACGGTATAGTATCGAAGACGTATCTTTGCTGGCGCAAGATCTATGCGCTTACGGCGTCTGTTCCGGTGGAGAAGCTGCGGAGTGCCTTTTCAAAAAAGGAACAGATATACAACATAGATTCTTTTGATGAAAAAGGCAATATGACGGTGCTCAGGGAAGGCACGCAGATATCTCCGAATACGGATCATGATGATGTGATAACGATAGATGAGGTGGATCCGGAGACTATAGCCGATCTGAATGATTTTAATGCATGGTGCGGTGAAAACGGTGTTGAATTTATCATATGCTTTTCACCTACGGTGGAGGAATCCTGGTCGGAAGAAGAAGGGATGTTTGAGAGCTTTGATGAGGATATTACAGCGGCGTTAAATGCCCCGGTACTGGGAAGCTTCGGGGATTATACCATTCCCGCGGAATACTTCTTTAACCACCCGCTGCATCTGAATACGGAGGGTGCAAAGATATATTCAAAACTGCTCGGCGAAAAATATGCCTCATATAAATAATACAACAGGACATGGGGACGGTTCTCATGTCCTGCTGCTCGAAAAAAAAGGGAAAAAAGTGTAAAATATACTGATGCTATGTGTAAAGGAGGTTTTCAATGGAGAGTATAGGGTTACAGAGACTGATAGATAAATTTAAAATGACAAATCTCACCGAGGAGATCGATATCTCAAAGATAAAGATCACACAGCCGGATATAAACCGTCCCGGCATACAGCTTACCGGATATTTTGAGCATTACGATTCCACTCGTCTGCAGATAATGGGTTTTGTGGAGTATACCTACATCATGTCCCTTGATCCGGAAAGGAAGCTGGAGATCTGCAATGCGATACTGAATCACCAGACACCGGCATTCATTTTCTGCAGGGATTTAAAGCCGGATCCGGTTTTCAGGGAGCTTGCCGTAAAATACGGAGTGCCGCTTCTTGGTACTTCAAAGGCTACATCCTCATTCATGGCGCAGGCCATCAGGTGGCTTAACGCAAAGCTGGCGCCCTGTATCCAGGTTCACGGGGTGCTTGTGGATATCTACGGTGAGGGAGTGCTCATCACGGGAGAGAGCGGCATCGGTAAGAGTGAGGCGGCCATAGAGCTTATAAAGAGAGGTCACCGTCTTGTCAGTGATGATGCCGTGCTGATAAGAAAGGTATCTGAGGATACGCTGATCGGAAGTGCTCCGGAGGTTACTAAGCACCTCATAGAGATAAGGGGCATAGGCATCGTGGATGTGAAGCAGATGTTCGGTGTTTCCAGCGTAAAGGACGATCAGGAAATAGATCTTGTCATAAAATTAAAGGACTGGTCAAAGGATCAGGAATATGACAGGATGGGACTTGAGGAGGAATACACTGAATATCTTGGAAACAGGGTGGTAAGCCATACGATACCCATAAGACCGGGACGAAATCTGGCTGTGATATGTGAATCGGCAGCAGTAAACCATCGTCAGAAGAAGATGGGCTATAATGCAGCAGAAGAACTTTACAAGCGTATACAGGCCTCAATGGCAGAAAGGCAGAAGGAGGAATAAACATGTCTGAATATATTTTCGGAGTTGATCTGGGCGGCACCACTGTTAAGATGGGGCTTTTTGACAGGGAAGGAAATGTTCTCGAAAAATGGGAGATCGTTACCAGAAAAGATGAAGGCGGAAAGTTTATACTTCCGGATATTGCCGCTTCCATTAAGGCAAAGATGAATGAGAAAGGCATAAGCGCTCCGGATGTGGCAGGAACAGGTATAGGCGTGCCGGGACCCGTGGGCGGAGACGGAACCGTATTTAAGGCTCCGAATCTTGGCTGGGGGGTCTTTTCCGTAAAAGAAGAGCTTGGAAAACTATTGGACGGCATCAGGGTTGAGGCCGGAAATGATGCAAATGTGGCCGCTCTCGGGGAAATGTGGAAGGGCGGCGGAAAAGGTTTTAACAGCCTTGTGATGGTAACCCTCGGAACAGGAGTGGGCGGCGGTGTCATAATCGACGGCAGGATACTTACCGGTTCCACAGGTGCGGGAGGCGAGATAGGGCATATGCACATAGTGGACGGAGAGCCCGATACCTGCGGCTGCGGGAACAGCGGCTGCCTTGAGCAGTATGCATCCGCTACCGGTGTGGTAAGGCTTGCAAAGAGGCGTCTTGAAAAGGATGATGCACCAAGCAGTTTAAGAGCTGCTTCCAATATTTCCGCAAAGACTGTATTTGATGCCGTGAAGGCGGGAGATAAGGTGGCAGAGGAGATAGCGGAGCAGTTCGGAGAATATCTCGGCAAGGGTCTTGCCGCAGTGGCATGTGTGGTAAATCCCGAAGCGTTTGTTATAGGCGGAGGTGTTTCGAAGGCAGGTCCCGTGCTCTTTGATTATATAGAGAAGAATTATAAGAAATTTGTTTTCCATGGATGTTCGGATGCAAAATTCACGCTTGCAGAGCTTGGAAATGATGCAGGCATCTATGGTGCAGCAAGGCTGGTGCTGTCTTAATGGAGCTTGAAAAAAGCCTGGCCCTGATCGCAGGGGAGGCATGCGTAAAAAAAGATGAGCCCATGCTCCCTCACTGCACATTCAGGGCAGGCGGGAGCGCGGAATATTTCGTTACGGCAGAAGATGAGAGCGTGCTTAAAGAGCTTTTAGAGTTTCTTTCCGATAAGGGCGTGGATCACTTTGTGCTGGGAAACGGCAGTAATGTGCTGGTCTCGGATTCCGGCTATAAAGGCGTTATAATAAAGCCCGGCCGTGGATTTGAAAAGATAGAGATCTTAGATGAAAGGCTTAAAGCCGGTTCCGCTGTATCTCTCATAAAGCTTTCGATGACTGCGGCAGAAGCTTCGCTTACGGGACTTGAATTTGCTTCAGGGATACCCGGTAGCATAGGGGGCGCGGTATATATGAATGCCGGAGCTTACGGCGGGGAGATAAAGGACTGTCTTGAATATGCGGATATTATCTTTTGCGACGGTAATGTCACCGGGGTACAGAGACTTTCTGTTTCCGAACTTTCATTATCCTACAGGCACAGCCTGCTTAAAGAAAAGAGGGGCGTTGTCGTATCTGCGGGCTTTAAGCTTGAAAAAGGCGACGCTGATGCCATAAGGGCACGCATAGAAGAACTTAAGAATCTGAGAGTATTAAAGCAGCCTCTGGATCATCCCAGCGCCGGAAGCACCTTCAAACGTCCCGAAGGATATTATGCGGCAAAGCTTATAGAAGAGGCGGGGTTTAAGGGCCTTTCCGAAGGGGATGCGTGCGTGTCTGAAAAACACAGCGGCTTTATCGTAAATAAGGGAAAAGCAACAGCCTCCGATATCTACAGGCTTATGTGCAGGGTTGAAGAGGGTGTATATAAAAATTCCGGCGTAAGACTGGAGCCGGAAGTGATATTACTTGGAGATTTCTAATACCTGGTTCTATAGAATTGATACGGGAAGGTTTTAGTTTTTAATATGGATAAAGAAGAAAAAGTGCAGAAGGTCCGGAGCTATCACGGAACTTCGCGCGACGGAAAAATAATACTTCATATGGATGAGGCTGAAGCGGGCGCAGATCCATCAGGCATGCCTGAGGGTGAGTTTACGCTGCATATCGAAACATCAGACGTGACGCAGCAGACCGGGGAAGAGGTTCAGACAGAGAAGCCTGCCCAGACACATAAAAAAAAGAAACCAAAGCACGAGATTTATCTGGATGTGATGAGGATAGTAGCGATATTGTTTGTTCTGTTTTCCCATACGGAAGGGTATGAGCTTTTTTCGGAATGTGTTGCGGGAAGCTTCGGCTATGGTTTTTTCATTATCCTTTCGGTTTTTTCGCTTTCAAGTCCCATGATGTTCTTCATGATATCGGGTGCGCTGCTGCTTGATAAAGAAGAATCGATAAAAGATATCTGGAGCAAGCGTATATTACGTATTTTTATCGTATTGTTTGGCGCGACTTTAATGTATTATGTCTCCGATGTCATAGCAGGAAGGGACAGTTTCAGCTCCCTTATGGATGTATTTAAATTTATAGGGGATCTTTATTCAAAAGAGAGAGTGGCTCCTTTATGGTATCTTTATGCCTATATGGGATTTCTCATAACCCTTCCTTTTCTGAGACCGATGGCAAAAAATATGAAGGATGCGGATTTCATATACATGATGATCCTTATCACCGTGATCAAACTGGTCCTTCCGGAGATGGAGGAAAAAGCTTTCCTCGGCAGATACACTTTAAATGCCAGCCTTTCGGCGAGCTGGCCGGGCGGTACCACCATCTTTTATCCTTTAATGGGCTATTACCTTCATAAGCGCGCGGACAGGAAAACATTAATGAAGCTCCTGCCTGTATTCTGGGGTGTCACGGTCGTGGCTATGGGCGTGATAATATACAATACGAAATTCTATACCACGTATATAGAGGGTGTTAAGGTATATACGGGATATTTTTCATGGGGAAGATACTATGCCGCATTATCCCTGTTTGCCACGGTAAAGCTTCTTTTCGGTTACAGGAGCTGCAGGCCTTTTACAAAGAAGGTGCTGAATTCCATATCCGGATGCGTTATGGGAATTTATATATTCCATCCTGCAATACTCGACAGGATCGTTTTCTTCGGAAATATAAGAGATAAGCTTTTCGGAGAACTTACCGGCGCTGTGAGGATATGGCCGGAGCTTGCATGGATAGCGATCATTTTCCTGACAAGTTTTACAATAACATGGATATTAAGACGTATTCCCATAGTAAAGAAGTATTTGTAGATCATGTCATTTACGGGAGACATAAAGAAAGAAGTAGGCGAACGTGTTAATGTGCTCCCTCCGGATATCAGTCTGGATACTGTGCCGGAGGATATAAAAGAGCGCAGGGAACTGCTTGCCTCTTTTTTTCTGACAAGCGGCTCAATGGGTGATCCCGGGAAAAAATATCACCTGGAATTTTCCTGCAGGAGCGAAAAACAGGCGCTGCAGCTTAAAGCATTGCTGGAAAGTTTTGAAATCACAGCGCATATGATGGTGAGGAAAGAACGTTATATCGTTTATATAAAGGAAGGCGACGGCATAGCTGAGTTTTTAAATATAATAGGCGCTCACAGACAGCTTATGATATTTGAAAACATGCGCATAGAGAAGGAACTGCGCGGTGCCGTGAACAGAGCCGTTAACTGCGACACGGCCAATGCGGGAAAGATAGTAAAGGCCGCAATGAAGCAGATAGAGGATATACAGCGCTTAAAGGAAAATGGGCTTTATGCATCTCTTCCGGAAGATTTAAAAAAGACTGCGGAAGCCAGGCTCGATCATCCGGAAGCCTCAATAGAAGAGCTTGGAAGGCTCATGGATCCGCCACTCGGAAAGTCAGGCATCAACCACAGGCTGAGAAGGATAAAGGAACTGGCTGGAGAAGTTAAAGAAGATAATATCTGATAAGAAAAAATATGAGCAGGTGCAGGGGGTATACGGCATAGAAGAAATACTTAAACTGCCGGCCCCGTTTGCCATTGTAGAAAAAGATGGGTATCAGGGCGAGGAATGCCCATTTCTCCAGCTTGCCGGATAAAAGCAGGGCGGTACAGCAGGGTATCATTGATATTTTGGGGTATAAGGGGAATAGAGAAGCTGAGATGATGGCAAGTATACCCACCGGGCCGTAATCGGTTTTTAACAGTTCCGCGAAGATGGCGGTAAGTGCCACGATAACAGTGAATATGATACGGTAAAACATATCGGCATATTCATATGTGATATTGGGCGATGTTTCAAGATAATGCTTTATCTTCCGGCATAATGTGATCGCGGCGAGGCCCAAAAACAATGTAAAAAAGACATTCTGCGTCCTGTAGGACCAGATTTTGCCGTAAACCGCCAGATCAAAAGGGATCTCGGACACAAGAGCAAATATAAAAAGTCGGAAAAGATATTTTTTTATGTTCTTTGTGTGGCGGAAGCCTTCACATAAAAGGAATATATATATGGGAAAGGCAATGCGTCCGATGGAACGGAGGGTGTTGTAGATATCCATCTTTCCGTGGGGGATGCGCATGGAGATAAAAACAGCAATGGCAAAGTGATCGATGAGCATTGTGATCACCGCTATCCATTTAAGGGCAGCGCCGTTTATAAATGAGATTTTCTTTAAGTATGAAGTGAGCCGGTCAGTCATAAAAATAAAAAATGCCCCATAAAAGGGAGGATGCCGGGCAGGTATTCAACCCACCCGGCAAAAATTATGAAAAAGTTTTGTAATTGGCTTTTCTATGAGATCATCTCTCGCTTTCGATGGTCTTATAATAACCGATAAAAATGTAGATTCGGTGAGTTAAAAATAAACGTTCACAAAACAAAATATTAATAAAATGTGAATAAAAGTATATATAGTACTTATGTTATGTAATCCACAATAAGGAAGATCATAAAATGCAGGTTTTATACAACGTGATCATACTGCCCGTAAGATATATCATCGAAGCAGTATTTACCATAATGAATGCCTTTTTCGGCCATGCCGGCTATGCTGTCATAGCTCTCAGCATGGTGATAAGCATACTTGTCCTTCCTCTCTACATGAGAGCGGATGCCATTCAGGCAAAAGAGCGGGATGTTCAGAAGAAGATGGAAAAATGGATGAGCCACATCAGGGGTAATTTTAGCGGTGATGAAAGATACATGATGTTAAATGCTTATTATTCCGAGCAGGGCTACAAACCTCTTTATGCGCTTAAAGGCAGTATCCCACTTCTTTTACAGATCCCGTTTTTTCTTGCGGCATATGATTTCCTCTCAAACCTTGAGCTGTTAAGGGGACTGGGCTTCGGCCCCATAAAGGATATGGGGGCGGAGGATGCGATGTTTTCAATAGGAGGCATCGCCGTCAATGTGCTCCCCGTACTCATGACTTTTATAAATCTCATATCTACTGCTGTATATACGAAAGGTTTTAAATGGAAGGACAGGGTGCAGCCGGTTCTTTTGGCACTTGTATTTCTGGTGCTGCTCTACCGCAGTCCGTCGGGTCTGGTGCTTTACTGGACGATGAACAATCTTTTCTCTCTTGTAAAGAATATCGTAAACGGACTTGTTAAAAACAAAAAAAGATTTTCACTTATCTGCAGGGGTGCAGCAGCTTTTGCATATGCGGTATTTACTTATGCTTCGGGAAAGATAAATGCATGTTTAAATTCCGGAGACAGGGAAGCGCTGCTTATGTACGGCCTGGTTTTCTTTATCATAATAATGCCTCTGTTTAAACTGTGTTTTGAAAAGGTATCGGCACGGTTTTTCAAAAAAAGATGCTCCGGTGTTCAGACAGAAAAGAAGACGGATGCAAAAGCCGTGCTGTTTACGGAAGCGTCTCTTACATTATTTCTTGGTGCCGTCATACCTCTTATGGCTGTGGCATCCGCGCCGCTTGAGTTTGTAAATGTATTGCATTACAGGTCGCCATTGGAATTCATATTTTTCTCTGTGTGCGTATATGCCGGAATATTTCTTCTCTGGGGAAGCATTATATTTTTTATGGCGGATGAGAATGGAAGAAAAATGTATCTGACAGTTCTTATCATAGTGTTTGCCGCGGCTGTAGCGGATATGATCATGCTGAAACCGGAGAGGGTTGATTTCCTTACGCAGATGTTGGTGTGGAGATCGGGCTGGCCGCACTTTGAGTTGACGGAAAGATTAAAAAATATACTGATACTGGCTGTAATTGCGGCAGTGATATTTATATTAAAAGATCTGATAACACGTTTTGCCGGAACAGTATTTATAGCAGTCTTTATGGCGTCAGTGATCTTTATGATCTATAAATCCGCAGGCATAAACAGGGCTCTTGCCGCAATGGAACATCTGGATTATCAGGGAAAAGAAAAGCAGGAATACTGTATGTCTGCAGAGGGAAATAATGTGATGGTGATAATGCTTGATGCCGCGGTGGGAAGTTATTTCCCCTATCTGCTGGAATACAGGCCGGAGCTTAAGGAAAAATTTGACGGTTTTACTTATTATCCCAATACCACATCCATGGGAATATATACGAATATGGGATCTCCGGCTTTGTACGGAGGATATGAATATACGCCGGATGCCATAAATGAAAGAACCGATGTTACTCTGAGGGAAAAGCATAATGAAGCATTGAAACTTATGCCGCAGCTTTTTGGAGATGAAGGATATGATGTGACCGTATGTGATCTGCCCTATGTAAATTATAACGAAGCATCGGATTATTCCATTTACGACGGAATGGATAAAGTGAATGCGTTTCATCTGAAGGATACGCTTTACAGTATGTACAGCTGGGAAGAGGTGGATTCCATGATGGAAAGAAATTTTGTGTTCTACGGACTTTATAAGGCCGCGCCTGCTTTCTTACAGGATGAGATATATGATGAGGGGCAGTACTTAAGAGCCGACAGGATAATAAATCCGGGATATAAAGAGGATTATGTTAAAGATGAACTTGCGATGCGCTGGTTTGTCGATAATACTGAATTCTCGGATGATAAAGGCGATACGTTTTTAGTATATTGCAACGAGATGACGCACGATCCGGTACATATGCAGCTCCCGGATCTGGTGATAAATGAATATACGGACAACAGTGATTATTTTGAGGGTGTTCCGATGACCATAGACGGAAGGACAATGGAAGAGAGCGGAACCTACTATGATGCAGTGGAACATTTCCAGGTAAACTTAAAGGCGCTGATACTACTTGGAGAATGGTTCGATAAAATGCGTGAAGCAGGCGTATATGATAACACAAGGATAGTGATCGCTGCGGATCACGGAAGAAACATGAGACAGTTTGAAGATCTGCTGCTTGATGACGGAACCGATCTTGAAGCTGTCAACGCGCTGCTTTTATATAAGGATTTTAATGCCGAGGGCCTTCATACCGATGATACATTCATGACAAATGCGGATACGCCGTCATTAGCTTTTGAAGGTATAGTAAAAGATGCCGTGAATCCATTTACCGGAAATATGGTGGATATGTCCGGTAAAGAAAACGGTGTAAAGGTGCTTTATTCCGGCGCTTCCGGAATGCTTGAGGGAAACAGGTTTCCGGATGATAAAGCAAAGTGGTATCACGTGAAGGATGATATCTTTGATAAGGATAAGTGGGAGAGGATATCGGAATGAAGAACTGATGTAAACAGGAGTTTACAGATGTTCAAAACAGAGTTTGTTGTGGATAAGCTACTGTTTTTCTATAATGTTAAGGTTATCGTACACAGGATATATTTTTAATAAGAGTGTCATTAGGGGCGGCGCATTTTATCATCCTTGAGCGAACAGGAAACGGACTCGTCCGTTTGCTGTTGCGAAGGATCTTTATGAGAGGGAGAAATAATAATTATGGAAAACGAAAAAATCAGAACAGCCACAAGCTTAAAATGTCCTTCCTGCGGCGGAGAGGTAAGCTACGATCCGGAGGAGGAAAGGCTGTGCTGTGATTCCTGTTCATCATCTTTCAGTCTTGACGAATTTGTTGATTATGAAAAAGACTGGCAGCCTTCCGTGGAACAGGACTGGGAGGAACTTAAGGGCCCTGAGATAAACAAAGATGAAGTGCATATCTACACCTGCCCTACCTGCGGTGCGGGTGTGATGACAGATGCTCTTTCGGCTACGGCGGAGTGTCCTTACTGCGATTCGGATCTGGTGTTGAACGATAAATTAAAAGGCGTGAACATGCCAAAGGGTATCATCCCCTTTAAGCAGACGAGAGAATTCGCAAGGATGACAATGCGCAGGCTGGCAGCAGAGAAGGCGGGCATACCTGAAAAAAAGATAAAGGAAGAATGGATACAGGATATACAGGGCGTGTACATGCCTTACTGGATATTTGACTGTGGCATAACAACAGTGGGTGTTTACTCCGGAAAAACAAACTGGATAACCTACGGTGAGGTGGGTGCGAAGATGAGTACGGAGACGGAATATAATGTTACATGTATAGCTTCTTCGCGTATAGACGGCATACCTGCCAGGGCAAGCGACAGATTTAAGGAATCATCAGTAAGAAAACTATATCCCTTTGATATGAGTGAGATGGTGGATTTCAATCCGGCGCTTATAAGCGGTTATAAAGTGATGCTTCAGGATCTGACACCGGAAATGGAAAAGGATACAGTACAGGCTGAAGTAGACAGGCATCTCCTTGGAAATAAAATAAGGGATATGGTTTCGCAGAATTCAAATTACAGCACGGTAACTCCTCTGTTTGCATTTTCAAAAGTAAAGAAAGCAAGCTACAGTTACTGCCTGCTTCCTATGTGGACCTGTGATTTTAATTACAAGGGAAGAGAGTATATCTTCGGCATGAACGGACAGACAGGAGAGGCAATGATAGAGCAGCCTCCCGGAGTGGCTGAGCAGTGGAGAAAAGACAATATGGGTCTTGCGCAGAAGCCGCATGATATGTGGCCTGCCAGGTTTATTTTTGAAATTGGATTTGGTTTTGTATCGGTTGTAGTTGCACATTGGTTTAAACAGGGAATCTCCGGAATGATTCTTGCTGCGATCATTTTTGCGATAGGCAGCTGCGTGTATTATGTCTGGGAAGGACGCCGTCAGCTGGAGCATATGCGTGAAGGAACAAGAGTATACGAAGATGATCCGGAAGGACTTTATGAAGGACCTGCGGTATCGGTATTAGGTTACCCGGGTGAGCTGAAGATGGAAGTATACAGAGACGAAAGAAGAAGGACCAGGAAGAAGAAAATGGATAGTTTCCTGGATGGCCCGAAGATATATTGAGGGGGAGAAAGGAAGACTATGCTTACGAAAGTTGAATAGTTAAATAGATTAGATTTAAATAATCCGGGAAACACTCATGTACTTTAAATAAGGTACATGGGTGTTTTTTACTTTATAGGAAATAACGCCGGATTCTCATGTTATTCTTATGCTTTGCAGAAAAGGAGGATGACTATGCAAGGAAGGATATTCGGATATGTGCGTGTTTCAGCTGCAGATCAAAATGAAGACAGACAGATGGCAGCTCTTAAAGCAGTACCCGTATCGGAAGATAATATTTATATAGATAAGATGTCAGGAAAAGATTTTAACAGGCCGCAGTATAAGAAAATGATAAAAAAATTCAAACCCGGTGATGTACTTTATATTCACAGCATTGACAGGCTGGGGCGTAATTACGGAGAGATACTGGAACAGTGGAGGATATTAACAAAGGAAAAGAAGATAAATATATGCGTGCTGGACATGCCGCTTCTGGATACCGGAAAAGGCAGGGATCTGATGGGAACTTTCATAGCAGATCTTGTGCTGCAGATACTTTCATTTGTTGCAGAAAATGAAAGAGCAAATATAAGAAAACGTCAGAGCGAAGGCATCACCGCAGCCAAAGCAAGAGGCGTAAGATTCGGAAGACCGCCACGAGAACTTCCGGAAAATTTTGATGAAGTACGTAAGGCATGGAGAGAGGGGAAAATAACATTAAAGACAGCAGCTAAAATGTGCGACATGCCGGAAGGGACATTTTATGGGAAGGTGAGGAAGAGGGAGGAGGAAAAGGAAGAAGATAATGTGGAAGCAGGAAAATACTAAAGGAAAAACGAATGCGAATTCCGACTTAAAGAGACTGTGTAATACTGGTTATTTGTCATCCTGAGCGCAAGGAAAACGAATGAATTCGTTTTCCGGCGCGAAGGATCTTAATCGGAGTATATGAGTTTGGAAAAGTGTACATTTCCAAACAAGAAAAAAATTCTTATCTAAACACAATTATACCATATGATTTCAGTGTTCTCTCTTATAGATTTCTCGTAATAATTGCTAAAAATGCTGTTTGGAAATGTACACGTTTAAAATCTGATAGAAATATAAATAATAAAGCAGGAATGAATTATGATGCTAGATTATCAAAGAATCGAAGAAATCAATAAAATAACAACAGATTGTAATAAGATACTGTGGGATATCAATGAGAAACAAACAATAATAGAAAAACAAATTATGAATAATGAAAGTACGCCAGAATTGGAAGAAATAAATAAAAAATATGATGATTTAGAAATGGCTGGGAATAAATTTTATAGATTACTTTCAGATTATTATAGGATAATTTCTGGTTTGGAGGAAATACTAAAAAAAGATAAGTAATCAATTAAGACAAGAAAGGGAAGTAATATGGCGTTGGTTGTTTGTCCAGAATGTGGTAGAGAGAAGATTTCAGATAAGGCTGTTGCATGTCCCGATTGTGGATTCCCGATTGCAGAGCATTTTAAAGAAAGAGTTGAAACTAAAACAGAACCTAAAATTGAACCTTTATATGAGAAAAAGTATGTATTAGAGTTTTCATATGGAATCCTTAATTATAGCAAGAATGAGGAAGAAATAGGAGGGATAAGGCAATCCTACTCAGATATGTCAAATTTAGAAGCAAAAAAATTCTTTATAGATTACGTGAATCTTATAAAGAACAACAAGGAATTAAATGTTTTTGAATCATGGATTCCGGAAAATATAGAAAAACATATTGATAATTCAATATCATTTGCTATTACAAATTTAATGAACCAGGGTATTGAAGATATTGATTATTATGAATTTAAGAAAATAATGACTGGAATGCCTAAATATTATAATTATGCCGAAAATTACGATTCGAAGATTAAAACAGGGATAAATCGCGTAAAGGATGGAATAAACGCATTAGAGTATGAAAAACAAATAATGAGAAGCGGAAGAAGTCAATGGCAAAGTGCAGGCTTTGGTGTTCGAGCAGCTATTTCGGCGAAAATTCAGGCATCACTATTGAATGCGGGGCAAGAGTTTATACGTGAAATAGGAGATAGTATACAAGATAATGCGGATAATAAAAAAATTAATTCTGTTGTTAACAGTATTCTTAGTAGTGAGGATATAATAAGAGAACTAATATGCATAGTTTATTACGCTTGTTTTAATACATATTATACTTTTATTGATATACTGCATAAAAAAGGAATATTAGTATATACGGATACAGATTCTGAAGAGTATAGAAAGTATAGTCGTATGCTTACTAATTATATTGAGAGGGATCCATATAATTACGATCAGATTTTTAATGTAATAAAAAGAATGTTTAACGCTTGCCCACATAGTCCGGTAATATATGAAACTTTAATATCCATAAGTGCTTTTGATGTTGAGGAAATTTTAAGTGCTTCAAAAAAGTTCGGTGTGTTCAATGACATCTTTTACAGAAACAATATTGATGAAATACTTTTGGCATTACTTGATGACTTAGATGATTCAGAAGATTCAGAAGATAAAAAAGACATGGAGGATCTAGATTATATTGATTCAGAGTTAGATGATATTGAATTGACCTGTAATTGCTTGATAAAGCTTGATCCATTAGCTGGATTATTAACTTTATCGGAAGAGTATATTTTGGCCGCCGTTAAGGCAACAAGGGAAGCAAATAAAGAAGAACGTGCTTTATTAGAAACGGAAAGGGATCTTAAGAATAAAGAAGAAGAATTAAGACTGTTAATAGAAAAAAATCATAGCAAGGGAATAATTGCAACGGTTCCGAGTTTTGAGGAAAGTGAAGAGGTTCTCTTTTCAAAACTCTTAAAAGATGATGGTAATGCTTATTATGCTGTGTTTATTACAACGAACAGAGTGATATTATCCGATGATAATGCATTACTTCATTCAAAGTTTTTAGTGAATAATAAAATTAAATACTTTTATGATGTACAAAAGATCATAGATGGCACTGATCATCATCCGGATGGTGAGTGGACTTCGTATGGGTTTGGAAAATATATCTTAAGAATTAGATTTACACGAACAAGTAGTGTTGACATTTGTTTTATAAGTCAGGAGGACTTGGATAAGGCATTTGCTTCTTTAAAATACAATACATATTCGATAGACCCAAATGCGTTATGCTCATCTATAGTACAAGTAGATGGTGTATATAAAGATGCTCAACCAGTTGGTACATTAAGTATATATGTAGACAGAATAATTTTTGTACCAAGGGTTAATGACGAATACAATATATATACAATAATGTTAGATGAAATAATCAAAGTAAAATCTGAAAAATATAAGGATTATTTTTCTGCTAACCCGGATACGTACTATTATAGATTGATTATAAGGGTTATAGGAAAAATAAAAAGTGTTAGTTTTGAGATGGAGAATGACGGACACTTATGGGCAAAAAAAATTGATCAGCTTAGAAGTAATACAATAGAATCTGTTGAGATTAAAGAAGGAACATCTGGATATATAACAAAGATCAAGGAAAAATGTGATGAATATCTTGATAATTTATATGGAAACAGATATGAAAGATTTAAAGTAACAGATAAATTGCGCGTTGGGCTTGGAATACCGAATGAAGAAATTACGTTTCTTGGATTTGACAATACAATTTTTCGTAATGGAAAGAGTGGATTTGCGATTACAGAAAAAGGAATATATTGTAGAATAACATACGATAAAACTTATTTTATCTCATATGGAGAATACAGAAAGGTTAGCGAATTAAAAGAAAGTGAATATAAAACAGGGGTTAAAGCTGATGGTAGAGATATTACATATGCGGAATCTGATTATTGTGACTTATTAATGAAACTAATGCAGGATATACTAATAATTGTAAAAAATGAATACGTCGAGAATGCTCAAAATGACACGGAGAAAGATCTCATAGATAATAATAAAAATGAATGTACAGAAGACAAAAATAATATTACAGATTCTGGAGTAGTGTTATTAACGACAAATATAGATTTAAAGACAATATGTGAAGAATTCTTGAAGCAAATCAGTGAAGAACAAGGTGATTTTGAGGTGACAGATAAATTACGTCGTGGTCTGGGAATTGCAGATAGTGAAACCATATATCTTGGACACGATGATACTGTGTTTAAAACTGGAAAGAACGGATTTGCAATTACGAATAAAGCATTCTATTGTAGGACTATATTAGGTAAAACTGAAATAACATTGATACACGATTTAAAAGACACGGCAGAGATTAAATGGGATGAGGATACTCCTACAACAATTTGTATAAATGGTAAAGCTATCGTTTATTATACGGGTGCAAATAAAGAATTAAAAGGTAAAATTGTGGATTTAATTAGAACAATAGTACAGTTATAACTTAACTCTTGAGGTGTCACTGGGAGTCTTTACGCAAAATGAATAAGAAAGTTTAGAGAGGTGATATTAAAATGAAAAGAATAAAAGTATTGCTGATTATGGTGCTAGTTATGTTTAGTGTTGCGTGTGGAAATAGTGAAGAAGTAAATCGGGTTACAACTATTAGTAATAGTACAGGAGGATCAACCGGTATTTATGCTTCATCTGGTACACAAACGGTGGAGGTTAAGGCTTTTAATATTAGTGACTTCCCTTATTTTTATGAAAAAGAAGCACAAAAAGCATTAGTGCTTTGGGATGAAATTGTAAATGGTACTATATCTGCGGAGTTGGGACATTTTGTGACATATAATGTTTCTACACTAAAACCTGGTAGAGAATATGTAGAATCAGTAGATGATCAGGGAACTATATATTTTGGTAATATAAAAAATGGTCGTCCTGATGGTGTGGGCGTAATAATTGATCAGAAAGAAACCTATATTGGAAATTTTAAAAAAGGTTACTATTCTGGTTATGGAATTCTAGTTTATCCGGCTAGTTCAGATACTGAAATTATGTTGCAGTCGATTGTTTATGAGGGAGAGTTTAAACAGGGGCTTGCAGAAGGGAGTGGCGTATCATACGTTTCTGTGCTTGATTATCTTATTGAAAATACAAGAGATATATATACACTACAGGAAACCCTGGAAAAGAACGGAATGGCTGCTTGCGTATCAGTAGCTTATATTGGAGATTTTAGTAAGAATGAAAAAAGTGGAAAAGGTTGTTCATACTATTATGATGGAACGCTAAAGTATGAAGGTGAGTTTAAAAGTGGGATATATAATGGAAAAGGTAAGTTATATGGCGAGGGTGGAGCAATTAAGTATGAAGGGATGTTTAAGGATGGAGAGTACAATGGAAAAGGAAAGTTGTACAATGAAGATGGAACACTTAAGTATAAAGGAAAATTTTTAAATGGCGATATAAAATGATGAAGAAGTCTTTAATCGCTTCTTATTGATTACAGGAAAGAGTTACAGTACGCAGTGTATGATAGATGTAAAATAGAATATTACTGTTATAATCACACTCCCGGGGATATCCCCGGGAGTGCTGCGTTTGTAAGCATAACATCTAATGTGTTTAAGATTACAGCTTGCCGTATTTTGCTTCGTATTTAGCAATCAGAGAAGCCTGTTCTGCAATAGCCGTATCTTTTTCCTCGAGAGCTTTTGCCTGCATTTCAATATAGTGCTGTACCGTGCGCTGGTCACGCTCATAGTCTTCTCTTGCCTGGCACTGAAGGCGTATGCGCTCATCCTCGGAAAGTTGATATACAGTTGTAGCCGCATCATCGATCGCTTCGTTTTTTTTTGCAAGCATTTTTATACCCAGGTTTGTGCCTTAAAGAATCGTGCCCATTTGTCTATATTGTATG
>JAFYBJ010000044.1 GCA_017540265.1 Lachnospiraceae bacterium | reverse complement strand
TCAAAAACAAAAGCTAAGAAAAAGCAGGAGGAATGAATAGATGGAAAGTGCAAAGATCGCCAATCTTTATGATCTTACCAAAACCATAGCGGCAGATGTCTTTGAAGGAAAGGAATATCCCTGGGAAGTGCTGCCGGAGATAGGTGCATTTATCGTTAAGCTGGGTGAGAGTTTAGATCCGGAAAAATATGAAAAGCGCGGCGAAAATATCTGGGTAGCTAAAAGTGCCAAAGTTTTCGAGTCGGCTTATCTTAACGGTCCCCTTATAATTGACGAAGAGGCTGAGGTAAGGCACTGTGCCTTCATAAGGGGCAATGCGATCGTAGGAAAGAACTGCGTAGTTGGTAACTCCACCGAACTTAAGAATGTGATACTTTTTGATAATGTCCAGGTGCCCCATTACAATTATGTGGGTGATTCGATACTGGGATATAAGTCACATATGGGTGCCGGATCCATCACATCCAATGTAAAGAGCGACAAGACTCTGGTTGTTGTAAAGGACGGAGAGGATCACATAGAGACCGGGCTTAAGAAATTCGGAGCAATGCTGGGCGACTTTGTGGAAGTGGGCTGCAATTCAGTGCTGAATCCCGGCTCTGTAATAGGGAGACACAGCAATATTTATCCCACATCCTGTGTCCGTGGTGTGATACATGAGAACAGCATATTTAAAAAGAGCGGTGAAGTTGTGAGGAAAGAAGAAAAATGAAGTTAAGGAACCTTTTCATAAGGCATCTTCCGCCTGAAAAACTGAAGACGTTCAAAAGCGTGCTTGCGGAAACCCGCAGGGATTCACGTTTTGATGATATGACTAATTTCATTCAGCACGGCGATACCACGGTTAAGGAACATTGCATTACTGTGGCGTATACCGCATATTTCCTTGTGGTAAAGTTTGACCTGAAAGTTGATGAGAGATCCCTTATCAGAGGTGCTCTTCTTCATGACTATTTTCTTTATGACTGGCATGAGAAATCCATGGCGAACATGATACATGGATTTACACATCCACATAAGGCGTTTGTGCAGGCAAATAAGGATTTTGATCTAAGCCATATCGAATCCGATATGATAAAGCATCACATGTTTCCGCTGACACCCATGCCTCCTAAAACAAAGGAAGGGCTTATTCTCTGCCTGGCGGATAAGATATGTGCAACAAGAGAAACTGTTGTGGGGCGGTTCCCCTGGAGGACTTAAGGTTATGATAATGGGATATTTATCCGACGGTGTTTCACTCTCACCGTTTATGGTATGCGGTATGGATTTTCCCCAGCTTACCATTGCAATGCTCATATACAGCTTTACGGGATGGATATATGAGTCAACGGTATATTCAATAGCAGAGCAGGGAAAGCTCATGAACAGGGGCTGCTTTATAGGACCGTATTGTCCTATATATGCGGTTGTCTCTATACTGAATCTTTATCTTCTGCGGGGCATAGAATCGCCGGTAAAGATAATGATAGTCTCATCACTTACGGTCTGTGCGGTAGAGTACATAACAAGCTGGGTGCTTGAAAAGGTTTTCAATGCAAGGTATTGGGAC
>JAFYBJ010000043.1 GCA_017540265.1 Lachnospiraceae bacterium | reverse complement strand
TCGGGGAAGGTGCCTGAAAAGGAAAAGTGTGATGCCATCCTTAAATCCGGAGATAATTTCAAGATCTCCAATATGATAAAGCAGTTAAGGAATCTCAGGACTGAAAACAGAAAGAATCATAAGGGACTAAATATAGCAGATGAGAAGCTCCTTAAATATGCGGAACGCATACTCTTCAGCGAGATAGCCATAGCCATGAAGATGAGCATGGAGGAAGTGGCGGATAAGTTAGACAAGTCACTTGATGAATGAAGATAAAAGGACCTTGGCAAAGGTCCTTTTTGTATAAGGGGGAAGGATATGGAAAAAATAGAAAGACAAAAAGAGATAACGGAAAGATTAAACGCAGCAGCAAAAGCCTATTATTCCGGAACCGGAGAGCTGATGACCAATTATGAGTATGATGCGCTCTATGATGAGCTTGTTTTGCTTGAAAAGGAAACCGGCACCGTGCTTGCGGGAAGCCCTACTGCTTTTGTCGGATATGAGCCTTCAGATAAGCTCCCCAGGGAAAGGCATGCTGAGCCCATGCTTTCTTTAGGCAAGACTAAGAACAGGGATGAGCTTAAGGAATGGCTTGGTGATAAGGAAGGCATATTATCATGGAAGGAGGATGGCCTTACGGTGGTGCTCACCTATGAGAAGGGAGAGCTTGTAAAAGCAGTGACCAGGGGAAACGGTGAGACGGGAGAAGTGATCACCGCAAATGCGAGGACCTTTAAGAATATTCCGTTAAGCATCCCCTATGATGGAAACCTTATTGTAAGGGGTGAGGCTGTCATAGGCTATAAAGATTTTGAAAAGATAAATGAGGAAAATCCGGAGACGGATGCTTCATACAAGAATCCCAGGAATCTCTGCAGCGGTTCCGTAAGGGCACTTGATCCGAAGATCACCGCTTCAAGAAATGTGCGCATCATCATCTTTGCACTTGTTAAGGCGACGGATACGGACGGGAAAGAACATGATACGGGAAATTCCTTTGAGAAGTCTTTTATCTTCCTTAAGTCCTTAGGCTTTGAGACGGTTGAATACGAAAGAGTAAATGCGGGAAACATAAAAGATGCTATAGCGCGATTTGAGGAAAGGATAAAGGATAATGACATACCTTCGGATGGCCTGGTCCTTTCTTATGACGATCTTGCCTATGCGGCATCCCTTGGACGTACCGCAAAATTTCCGAGAGGCGCCATAGCCTTTAAATGGGCCGATGAGACGGCAGAGACCGTTTTGCGCAGTGTTGAATGGCAGACTTCAAGGACGGGTCTTATAAACCCCGTGGCGGTCTTTGATCCGGTTGATCTTGAGGGGACGGAGGTGAAGCGTGCCAGCGTCCATAATATAAGTGTCATAAAAGAGCTTAAATTAGGCATAGGAGACCGCATAAAGGTCTATAAGGCAAATATGATCATTCCCCAGATATCGGAGGATATCACAGCTTCCGGAAGCCTTGCAATACCGGAACGCTGCCCCGTGTGCGGCGCCCCTGCTGTCATAGAAAAAGCCGTGGATTCGGAGGTGCTTATGTGTACGGGTACAGAGTGTCCGGCAAAGAAGGTAAAGAGCTTTGTGCATTTTGCCTCCAGGGAAGCCATGAACATAGAAGGGCTTTCGGATATGACTCTTGAAAAATTCATTGCAGCAGGCCTTCTCCATGAGCTGCCGGATATATATGCTTTAAAGGATAAAAGAGAAGGGATACTGGGGCTCGAGGGATTTAAGGAAAAGAGCGTTAATAACATTCTCGAGAGCATCGAAAGGAGCAGGGAATGCGAATGCAGCCGTTTTATAACAGCTCTTGGCATAGCGGGCATAGGCCTTTCGGCTGCCAGACTGATATGCGATGAATTTTCTTCCGATATGGAAAAGATCATGAATGCAAAAGAGGAAGAGCTTTCTTCAATAGCGGGCATCGGCCCCGTGCTTGCGGCTGCGTTTTATTCCTTTATGCATGAGCCTGCAAATATAGAGACGGTAAAGGCCCTTACAAAGGAATTAAAGATAAAAAAATCCGAAAAGACAGACGGGGATGAGAGGCTTAAAGGATACAGCTTTGTGATCACGGGAAGCCTTGTTCATTTTGATAACAGGGAGGAGCTCAAGGCATTGATAGAACGCCTTGGCGGAAAGGTATCGGGAAGTGTCAGCGCAAAGACCGAGTGCCTTATAAACAATGATGCGGCATCATCTTCAAATAAAAACATGAAGGCAAAAGAGCTTGGAGTAAAGATACTTACGGAAGATGAATTTCTAAGTACCTACCTTGAGGGGATCGGGCTGCTGTGATAAAATATGCTGATGTTATTCTATTAAGTCGCAGGGGGTAATATAAATGCCTATACGTGTACAGAGCGGTCTTCCCGCGCGTGAACAGCTTGAAAATGAGAATATATTTGTTATGGATGAGAACAGGGCCATGCACCAGGATATACGTCCGCTGCAGGTCTGCATACTGAATCTCATGCCTATCAAGGAAGATACCGAACTTCAGCTCCTCAGGGCTTTTTCAAACACGCCTCTGCAGATAGATCTTACATTCCTTATGGTAAAGAGTCATGTATCCCAGAATACGTCTGCAAATCATTTAAACCGTTTTTATACCACTTTTGATGAGATAAAGACAAGACGTTTTGACGGTATGATAATCACGGGGGCACCTGTCGAGCAGATGCCTTTTGAAGAGGTGGATTACTGGGAGGAAATATGCACGATAATGGACTGGACCCGTACCCATGTTACATCCACCATGCATCTGTGCTGGGGAGCACAGGCAGCGCTCTACCATTATTTTGGCATAAAGAAGATAGACCTTCCCGAGAAGCTCTTTGGTATATATAAGCACAGGGTATTTCACAAGAGCACGCCTCTTGTCAGAGGCTTTGATGATGTGTTCTATGCGCCCCATTCAAGACATACCACAAACAGCAGGCATGATATAGAGGCCTGCCCGGAACTGACCATACTTGCGGAATCCGGTGAGGCAGGGGTTATGCTTGTGATGGATAAGGACGGCAGCCGCATATTCATGATGGGACATCCCGAATATGACAGATATACCCTTGATAAGGAATATAAACGCGACAAGGAAAAGGGCTTACCCATTCATCTGCCGGTAAATTATTACCCGGATGACGATCCGGAGAATAAACCCTCGCTCATATGGCGCGCCCATGCAAATACCGTATATACAAACTGGCTTAACTATTACGTATATCAGGCAACGCCCTACGATCTTTCCTGACAGATAAAGATATCCTATGAATATAAATGATGCATATCATATCCTCGGTCTTAAGCCCGATGCTTCAAAAGAGGATATAAAAAAAGCATACAGGGAGCTCTGCAAGCGTTATCATCCGGATAATACCGGCGCTTCGGAGCGGGATAAAAAGCTTTATCTTTTAACCGGAATGGCTTACAGGAAGCTTACGGAAGGCGTGGATGCGCAGCCGCAGACGGCATATACTGCGGCAGAGTCCGTAAATTTCTCATATCAGGCGAAGGCTCCGCGGATAATAGGAAACGCTTTAAAGCGCAATCCGTCCTCGGAAAGCGCAAGGCTTGAAAGAGAACGCTTTGAAAAGCAGATGAAGCTTAAAGCCGAAGAAAAAGCAAAAAAGGAAAAAGAAGAATTAAGCAAACGGATCAAGGAAGCAGGGGAGCAGAGGCGGAAGGAACAGGCCATATTAAACGAAATACGCATGATACGTTTAGCCCATGCCCTGCATGAGATGATATCAGGCTCAAAATCAGAATGAGGAAGTTCTTATATTGGAAAAAGGGGGAATTATTGCTATGACAGATCTTGATGATCCTCTTTACAGGATAAGCCTTGGATATATTAAAAAAGAAAGATATACGGGAAGCTCTTCCGGTACCCGCTTCATGCTTGAAAAAGAAGAGAGCGGAGAGGGTGAAGAAAAGGTAAAAAAGATACATGTATGCCTGTGGCCGGAGCCCTATGCCTATGAGAAAACGGCTGATGAGCTTAAACAGCATGAATATTTTTTATTTAACGAAGATGGGCTTAAGGAAGCCTGGGAATATGTAAAGAGCGTGACAGGGGCAGCCACCCAAAGCCTCTAAAAGGAGATACACCATATGAAAGTCAGATCGATAAAAAGAAGGATACTGATGATGCTTATAGCATCCCTTGCCATAATGCTTGCCTGCTCCGCTGTGATAAGTTACATCTTTTATTCCGATGCGCTTGCCAATTACTGGAACCGTTCCGAAAATGAAGATATAAGGATGCAGTTCTTTATCATATTCATCTGTGCCATGGTGATAATCGCCATAATCATCACGATCATAGCATCTGTGCTGACCGATATATATCTCTTAAAGCCTGTCACGGATATGACAAAGGCAATAAGCTCCATACACTTTGATGAACAGGGAATGCAGGAAGAAGAGAACGATCCGAAATATGCCCTTAAGAATCTTAATATCGATTCCGGTGATGAGATAGAAGAGCTTTATCATGCACTTCAGAATTTCCAGATGGATATAAGCGAATATCTTTTAAGCTTAAGGGAAGACAGCTGGGAAGCAGAGCATGACAGCATGACAATGCTCTCCAACAGGACGCGCTATGAAAAACGCAAGAATGAAGTATATCCCTATGCGGATATGATATATATTGCGGCGCTCAATGTTATCAATTTAAGGCGTGTGAACGAGGAGATAAGCGTTGAGGCGGGCGACGGTATAATATCAAAGGTGGCAAGGGAGCTCAGGCGTTTAAGCACCGAAAGCATCCATACCTACAGGCTTGAGGAAGATCATTTTATGGTGGTCTTCTGCGGTTATCTTGAGGAGGAGGCCGTGGCCATAATCTCAAAATGGGTGGAGAGAGTGGGCAGGCTCAACAGAAATTCAGATTCCTTTGAGTGCAGGCTTGTATGGGGCGGTTCCTTCGGATCCGGAAAATTTGATGTGGATAATGTATACAAGCATGCCGATACCGAACTGTACTGCAATACGGCAGTGGCAAAGAAAGGAAAGGCTTTAAATCTTTGATCAGAGTAGACAGGCTCGACAAGCTGGACCGCATAAACTATTACGACCGTATGCACAGCCGTCTTGTAAAATGGTGGAATGTGAATATGATCGAGGGAGCGGAGGAAGAGATTAAAGGGGAGGAAGATTCCTTTTCTGATTATGATGCCGCTGCGGAGGCTCTTTTAAACGAGGCCCTGGCGGGAGATGCGGATACCGAAGCCCTGACGGAGGAAGCTATGGAGATATTCAACCGTCTTCAGGCTGAAGCAGCTGCCGATGAAGCCGCAAAACAGGCTGAGATTGAGGCAGCAAAGGCAGCAGCCGCAGCTGTTTAGCTTTCGGCTGCTTTTTTCTTTGCAAGGTTCTTGCCTGCAGTTGAGAGCATAAGTTTGATCCTGTTTAACTGGTTGACCTCGCTGGCACCGGGATCGTAGTCGATGGCCACTATATTCGAGGAAGGATAACGGCTGCGCAGGGCCTTTATTACGCCCTTGCCTACCACATGGTTGGGAAGGCAGCCAAAGGGCTGCGTACAAACGATATTCTCCGTGCCCGAATGTATGAGCTCAAGCATTTCTCCGGTAAGGAACCATCCTTCACCTGTCTGGTTTCCGATGGAAACAATATCTTTTGCATAATCCACAAGATCATAGATATTTGCGGGAGGAGTAAAGTGCTTACTCTTTTTAAAGGCTTTTGCAGGGAAAGAACGTATGAAATCCATGCCTGCTATGCCAAGCTTCGAATTACGTGCCGTCTTTTTACTGGTGCCAAGCTCTTCTGCCTTGTATATCTGGTTATAGAAGCAGTAATACATGAAATCAAGGAGATCGGGCACCACGGCTTCGGCTCCTTCTTTTTCCAGAAGCTCCACAAGATGATTGTTTGCCGCGGGGGCAAATTTAACCAGTATCTCGCCTACGATGCCGACTCTCGGCTTTCTTTCTTCGCTTATGGGGATATTATCAAATTCCTCTATCATCTCCCTGCACATGTGCCTGTATTTTCTAAAAGAGGGATGTTTTGAGCATATGAACTCATTGCATCTTTTAAGCCATTTCTGATGAACCTCTTCAACGGAACCCGGTGTGAGTTCGTAAGGACGCATCCTGTATACGCATTTCATGAATATGTCGCCGAATAAAGCCGCATACAGAAGCCTTATGATAAGAGGGATCGTAAGCTTAAATCCGGGATTTGCCTCCAGACCGCTTAAGTTTAAGGATATCACGGGGATATCAGGATATCCGGCTTTTTCGAGTGCGCGGCGTATGAAGCCTACATAGTTTGTGGCTCTGCATCCTCCGCCTGTCTGGGTCATCATAAGGGCCAGATGATCGGTATCATATTCGCCTGTCTGTATGGCTTCTATAAGCTGTCCAACAACGCAGAGGGAAGGATAGCAGGCGTCATTATTAACATACTTAAGTCCCACATCAACGGAATGTCTGTTGTCGTTTGTGAGGACTTTTAATTTATAGCCGCATGTGTTGAAGGCTGCCTCGAACATATCGAAGTGTATGGGCGACATCTGGGGGCAGAGTATGGTATAGCTTTTCTTCATTTCTTCGGTAAAGAGCACCCTGTCAAAATTGGTGGGCTTTACCACTCGCTTCTGTTTCTTTCTTTCCTTTACTTCAAGGGCTGCGATAAGAGAACGCACCCTTATCCTTGCTGCGCCCAGATTGTTTACTTCATCGATCTTTAAGCAGGTATATATCTTATCCGAAGCGGAGAGTATGTCGTTAACCTGATCCGTGGTTACGGCATCAAGGCCGCAGCCGAAGGAATTGAGCTGTATAAGATCAAGATCCTCCCTGGTGCGTACATATGTGGCAGCACAGTAAAGTCTTGAATGATACATCCACTGGTCGGAAACGATAAGCGGTCTTTCGGGGATACCTAAGTGCGATACGGAATCCTCCGTGAGCACTGCTATATCATAGCTTGTGATAAGCTCGGGTATGCCGTGGTTTATCTCGGGATCGATATGATAGGGGCGTCCCGCAAGCACAATGCCGCGCTTATGATTTTCTTCCATCCAGCTAAGGACTTCCTCGCCTTTGTCATGCATATCCTGATGGGCCTTATCAAGTTCATCCCAGGCTTTGTAAACGGCATCCGTTATCTGCTCTGCAGGGATCTCCTCAAATTCCTTTACAAGAGCATGGATTATGTTTTCGGGCGAATCAAAGCTCATGAAAGGATGGCGGAACTTCACCTCACCCTTTGTGATACTGTCCACATTATTCTTTATGTTTTCCGGATATGAGGAGACGATGGGGCAGTTGTAATGGTTGTTCGCGCCCTTAGTCTCATCCCTCTCATAAAAGAGGGAAGGGTAGAAGATGAAATCCGGTTTTTTATCGATAAGCCACTCTATGTGTCCATGGGCAAGTTTTGCGGGATAGCATTCCGATTCCGAAGGGATGGATTCTATGCCAAGCTCATATATATTTCTTGTGGAAGGCGGGCTTAAGATCACACGGTATCCCAGCTCTTTAAAAAAGGTCGCCCAGAAAGGGTAATTCTCATAGATATTAAGTACCCTGGGGATGCCCACTGTGCCGCGGTAAGCCTTATCCGCACTTAAAGATTCGTAATCAAAGAAACGCTTAAGCTTGTATTCGAAAAGGTTTGGAATATTATTGCTGTTCTTTGGCTTTCCGAGTCCTCTCTCGCAGCGGTTTCCGGAAATATACTTTCTGCCGCCAAAGAAGCTGTTTATTGTGAGCCTGCAGTGGTTGTTGCAGCCTCCGCACTTTGTCATGGATGTGCTGTAGGTAAAGGCATCTATGTCATCAAAAGAAAGCATGGTTGTCTTATAGCCTTCTTCGAAACGCTCCCTTGAAACAAGGGCTGCGCCAAATGCACCCATGATGCCGGCTATATCGGGACGTATTGCCTTTCCACCGGAGATCTTTTCAAAGCTTCTGAGTACCGCATCATTATAAAATGTACCGCCCTGTACCACTATATTTTTTCCGAGGGCGGATGCATCGGAAACCTTTATTACCTTAAAGAGGGCATTTTTAATAACGGAATAGGCAAGTCCTGCGGATATATCAGCCACGGATGCGCCTTCCTTTTGCGCCTGCTTTACCTTTGAATTCATGAAAACAGTACAGCGTGTGCCAAGGTCTATTGGGTGCTCTGCAAACAAAGCGGCCTTTGCAAAATCCTGGACAGAGAGATTAAGGCTCTTTGCAAAGGTTTCCAGGAAGGAACCGCAGCCTGAGGAGCAGGCTTCGTTAAGCATGACGGAATCCACGTTGCCGTTCTTTATCTTTATGCATTTCATATCCTGTCCGCCTATATCCAGGATACAGTCAACGGAAGGATCGAAGAATGCTGCCGCATAATAATGAGCCACGGTCTCTACCTGGCCGTCATCGAGCATGAAGGCAGCCTTCATAAGTGCTTCTCCGTAGCCTGTGGAGCAGGCCCTTGCGATACGGGCTCCTGAAGGCAGCTTTTCCTTAAGTTCCTTAAATGCCGTTAAAGCGGTTTCTAAGGGGGAACCGTTATTATTTGAATAAAAGGACCAGAGCAGCTCACCTTTTTCGGAGATAAGAGCCATCTTTGTGGTGGTTGAGCCTGCATCGATTCCTAAGAAGGTATTGCCTCTTACGGTTTTTAGATCTGCCGTGCCCACACGTGACTTATCATGACGTGCGGTGAATTCCTTATAATCAGCCTCATCCTTAAAGAGCGGATCCATGCGTTCCACCTCGAATTCGAGGTGAATGCCTTTTTTTAATTTCAAGGACATGGCTTTAAGGGAGGTGGATGCAGCATCTTCCTTTGCGTTCAGGGCGGAACCCAAAGCCGCAAAGAGATGTGAATTTTCCACATCTATGGTATGTTCGTCGTCAAGTTTTAAGGTCCTGATAAAGGCGGCTTTCAATTCGGATAAGAAGTGAAGGGGACCGCCTAAAAATGCCACATGCCCTCTGATGGGTTTTCCGCAGGCAAGTCCGGAGATGGTCTGGTTTACAACAGCCTGAAAGATCGAAGCCGAGAGATCTTCCCTTGTGGCTCCGTCGTTTATAAGCGGCTGGATATCAGTCTTTGCAAAAACTCCGCAGCGGGCGGCTATCGTATAAAGTGATTTATAGTTTTTGGCGTATTCATTTAAGCCTGCGGCATCGGTCTGAATAAGGGATGCCATCTGGTCTATGAAGGAACCCGTGCCGCCGGCGCAGATACCGTTCATTCGCTGCTCCACATTGCCGTTCTCGAAATAGATTATCTTTGCGTCCTCGCCGCCAAGCTCTATGGCTACATCAGTTTCAGGCGCAATAGTCTCAAGGGAGGTGCTTACAGCTATTACCTCCTGGACAAAGGGAACTTCAAGATGATTTGCAAGGGTAAGACCGCCGGAGCCCGTGATAACGGGACGGATCTCATGGTCGCCGCATGCAGCTATCGCTTTATCGATAAGCCCTTCAAGTGTTTTTGAGATATCGGCAAAATGCCTCTCATAATCCGAGAAGAGTATATTATTATCCATGTCTATAAGGGCGATCTTTACGGTGGTTGAACCTATATCTATGCCGAGCCTTAAGGCTTTGTTGATTTCCTGTGTATTTATATCCATATTCCTGCCTTTATTGATATCTGTTTACGTAAAAACAATAAAGGGTATTTTAACATTGTATCCAAGCTTTTTCAAGGATGTGGTGGTTACCATAATTTTGTGATATGATGTTTAAGGTGTCGAAAGTCATTCTGCGATTATGCTTGCATAAATCGCAGAATGACTTTATGACACCGCCCGACATGAGGAAGAAGCGAACAGACCGGAACCCGGGCTGTTCAGCGGATACCGAATGGCGGTAGGATTGCGGGAGTTTCGAAGAAACGGAGCAATCCGTGGACATCATAAAAAACAAGGATTTCCGTTTATATTACTATGCAAAATGAAGATAAGACAAAAACAGCAGGCAATGATATGACTTCGGGGAGCCCGGCTCTCCTTATAATAAGGTTCTTGATACCGCTGCTTATAGGCAATACCTTTCAGCAGCTTTATAACATGGCAGATACCGTGATAGTGGGACGTTTCGTAGGTGAAAATGCACTTGCAGCCGTGGGTTCCACCGGTACGGTCATGTTCCTTGTAATGGGCATATGCTTAGGGCTTACAAACGGATTTGCGGTATTAACAAGCCAGCGCTACGGGGCAAAGGATAAGGAAGGCACCAGAAAGTCGGTGGCAAACGGCGTGCTGCTTGCCGCCATCATCATAGTATGCATGACTGTACTCAGTCTTTTATGCACGAACGGGCTTTTGATGCTCATGAATACGCCGGAAGCCATATTTGAAGATGCCCGCACATATATCTCGATAATATTTGCAGGCATTGTCTGCACGGTTTTTTATAATCTGCTCAGTGCGTTCTTAAGAGCTGCCGGAAACAGTCTTGTGCCGCTTTACTTTCTTATTTTCTCTGCGATACTGAATGTGGCGCTGGATCTGCTTTTTATCGTTGTATTCGGCTTTGGAGTTGCGGGAGCAGCCATAGCAACGGATATCTCCCAGGGGATATCTGCAATTCTCTGCTGGCTTTACATACGCATAAAGGTACCTGAACTGCATCCCTTAAAAGGGGAATGGAAGCTTTCGGGATTCATAACGCGAAAACAGCTTCATATAGGACTTCCCATGGCGATCCAGTTCGGTATAACGGCTTCGGGAACGCTTATGATGCAGTCGGCAGTAAATCTTTTCGGAGAGACAGCCGTGGCAGGATTTACGGCTGCCAATAAATATCATACGCTGCTTTCCCAGGGAATGCTTTCTATGGGGCAGACCATGACATCCTATGCCGGACAGAATTACGGCGTTGCGGATATAGGAAGGGTAAGGAGAGGGATACGCGCCTCCCTTGTGATAATGTTCTTTTTCTCGCTGGTTGTGGGTGCGGCTGCCGCCTTCGGTTATCCTTATGTGCTTCCCCTGTTTTTCGATGCGGATGCAAATGTGGCTGCGATGCTGCCATTTGCCGGAACCTATATACTGCGCTGCGCGGTCTGCTATTATCCCTTATCGTTAATATTCATTTTCAGGAATTCGATGCAGGCCTGCAATTATGCTCTTATTCCCACCTGCTGCGGTGTGATGGAGTTTTTTGCAAGAGGCGCGGCTGCACTCTTATCAATGAAGCTTGAAAACTATTCACTGGCGGCTTCCTGCGATGCGGTAGCCTGGGTGGCTGCAGGTTTATTCGGTCTTATTGCATGGCTCTTTGTACGGGAAGATCTTAAAAAGAAATTCGTTTAAAAGATAATGGCAAAGAAAGAAAAAGAGGAAAATACAGAAGGACTTGAGGGATATTCCCCCGAGATGAAAAAAAAGATATTAAAGGAGCTTAAAAAGCGTGAGAGGCGAAGGAAGCTCCTTATATTTTCTTTTGCGCTTATGGGGGCAGCTTTTCTCGGATATTTTGCATATTATTATCTTTCCGCCGGAAAAAAGGATAAGGAAAGCGGGACACTTTCGGCTCTAAAGGGGTCGGATGTGCTTAAGACAAAGCAAGGCGGTACGGCGGAATATCTCGCAAAGCTTTCCGGCAGGGATACAGAGGCGGAAAACAGGGATATACTTGATAAATATCTTACCCTGTATAATAAAAATAAGGATATCATCGGCTGGATAAAGATAGACGGCACCATAATAGATTATCCCGTGATGCAGACAGGGGATAATGAGTATTATCTTGATCACGATTTTGATAAGAAGGATGACAGGGCAGGCTGTATCTTTTTGGACTGCAGGTGTGATGTAAAGCAGGGAAATGATAATTTCATACTTTACGGACATCATCTTACAAGCGGCCGCATGTTTTCCGGACTTTCCGAATACGAAAAGGAAAGCTACTATAAGAATCATCCTTATATCTGTTTTGATACCATCTATAAAGAAGGCACTTATCAGGTGATGTATGCCTTCAGGTCAAGGGTATATGATGCAACGGATGTGAATTTCAAATATTATGATTTCATAGATGCCGCTTCCGAAGAGGAATTTACTTCTTACATGAACGAGATGAAGGAGGCTTCCTATTACGATACCGGGGTGACGGCATCCTTCGGAGATGAGCTTCTCACACTTTCCACCTGTGATTACAAAGAAGAGAACGGACGCTTTGCCGTCGTGGCAAAAAGGATACGGTAAGGCATAATTTTTTTATGTAAATTTGCCTCTTAAGGATATTAAGGGTATAATATTCTAAATTATTATGTGATTTTTGCCGATATAAAGTATCGGAGATATATTTTTTTAGTGCAATCTGATCTCTCTTTGCGGAGGTATAACTATGACTGTAAAGAAAAAGAAAAAGGCCGGTATCGGAAGAAACAAGGTGGTAAGGCGCTCCATTGCGGGTGTACTCCTTGCCAGCTCGCTTTTTGTTGCGGCTATACCGGAGGATCGTTCCGGCGGAGCTACCGCAGCAAATGCATCGGCTACGGGAAGCGGACCGAACTATGATAATGCGGAGTCTCTTCCGCAGAACGGGGATCTTGCCCCGGGAGAGACTTCCAATAATACGGATATAGGATCCGTATTGGCGCATGGGAGCAATGCAAATGATTACTATTCCTACATAGTGGAGAGCGTAAACGGCACGCCCACTTTGTACTGGCAGTTCAGGTATTTTATAGATAATTTAAACGATATGCCTGATCAGGCCGTACTTTCGGGATACAACAGTACCTACAGCGTGGATACACTTGATCTTACAAATGATCTGACCATGGCTTACGATCATCTTTCCATGTCGGATTACAGCTCTTTTGACGCATCCGTGAATTCACTGAGCTATTCCTGTGATGCGCCTCCTTCGACTACCAACCAGCAGTCTATTTTCCTTGATAAATATTTTTCGGGAGATCCGGAATGGACTTCGTGGAAGGCTGATTTTGAGACAAAGAAGGCACAGTGGCAGACTGAGGGACATACCGGCACACCCACGCTTTCGGCTATTGGTATGTCTCCATTCAGTACCACCGGCGCGAACATGACGTCAAAGCTTTTATATTACTGCGATACCCATACGGACGGTCAGGGTAATTCGCTTCAGGGCTATACCCTTGAGGCTGTTAATAATGCCGCCGGCGGCCAGCAGTATTACAGGGGACCCGGACTTACAGGCAATTATCCCGCGGATCCGCAGATCTACGTGTTTAAGAAGACCAGTGAGAATGCCATAGGCGATACGGATTCCAAAGGATACAAGAGAGTTTCAAAATCCGTTACGGCTATCGCAAATGATACATTCAAGGGTACCGATAAAGTAAATAAGATAATTCTCGGCGGCACCGTGGCCTATATAGGAGATTCGGCATTTGAAAACTCCTTCATAACCGGTGCACAGTTAGACTCTGTTACCTATATCGGAAACCGGGTGTTTAAGAACTGTCAGTATTTAAGGAATGCGACCATGAATTCGCAGACCAGGAATATCGGCAAGGAAGCTTTCAAGGGCTGCAATCTCTTAGAAAGCATAAGCATACCCATGGGTGTCAAGAATATCGGTTTTGGTGCTTTTGCCGATTGCCCTATCTTACATACCGTGGATATGAGTGCCAATCTCGGCGTAAATATAGGCGAGTATGCATTCTATAACGATATAGGCTTAAAGACCGTAAACTTCCCCACACAGTATACAGTGGGTATAGGAACTGCTGCCTTTGCCATAGCCGACGGCAACGGCTCCGGTGCTGCGATGACGGATTTTGCCTTCCCCATAAGGATCACGGAATATAAGGGTGTGGATGATTCGACTTATACCGGAGGTTTCCCTACCTATACGAAGGATGGCAATATAGGAAATACCGGCTCCTCCAGGATAGGTGACTTTATCCTTTCCGGAAGATATGGCCTTAAAAATGTAACCTTCCCGGAAAATTACGGTTCCGAAAATGATGAGATAATACCCGGAGGTACCTTCCACCAGTGCCCTGATCTTGAAGGCATATTCTTTGGAAAGAAGGGACAGGAGACCACCTATAACAGCAGGGTAAAATATGAAAACGGTCTCTTTACGGATGTCACGAACGAGGCGATCTACGTATACGGCCCCAGGCTCTATCCCGGAACCATGGATCCTGCCGCGCCCAGGGAATCCACATGGAATGCGGTTTCTTCCGTGGCTGATTATGTACCTTATATCTATTATTACGGATCAAAGGAACATTACGAGATAGGTATACCGCCTTACCGTTATGAATTAGAGGTAAACGAGTCGGACAAGACTGCTACAATACTTAACTGTGAGCTGATAGAGTCTTCAGATGCAGCAGGCATAATAGCTTCAGGCGGAGCTGAACTGGTGATACCCGATCAGATAGCGGATTACAGGATCACGAAGCTTGGTTCCGGATCCATGGATAATATCAAGGATATCATCCGCAAGCTTACGGTTTCCGATCATTCCATCGAAGAGATAGACGACGGAGTATTCAGTGATTGTGATATGCTCGAGGAAGTTGATTTCGGAAACTGTGTGACTCTTGTGGGAAATAATGCTTTTTCGGACAATCCGAAGCTTAAAATGGTTACCATGAGCCCTGTCATAGCAAGTGTGGGTGATGAGGCTTTTGCTGATTCTCCTAAGCTTGAAAATGTAAAATGGACAGAGCCTGCAGACACATCCCTTATGTCTCACATAGGCACTGATGCCTTTAAGACGGGCGGCGATTATCTCTATTTTGAGGGAATAGCAAACGATCCTTCTTATATGCCATTTACATATGCAATGGCTCCGAATACCATAAGTGATGCAAATTCCAGAAGGATATGCTATAAGCAGACAGCGCCTTATAATTTCTATATCATCCATGATGATGCAGCAGATCTTAACATACTCATAGATTATCCTCATTACAGGGATCTTGATGCAGCGACCATTGCGGCATATGAGAACGGTACTGCAAACAACGACCAGCTTGAAGCAATAAATGCGACAAAATATCTTTATATCCCCGAAGTGGTGGAATCCATTGATACCGTGTCGTTCTTTGACGAGGCTCCTTCCAATCCAAACAGGATGAACTGGGCATATGTAAGTTCAAAGGGGACTCTTGATGATATGACGGGCAATTCAAGACAGACCTCATATGCCAGGGATATAGGTACTTCCTACGGCGGACTTTTCTCCGGATTCTCCACCGAATTCCAGGGCAACAGCAGGGAACGTCTTGCTCTTATTAAGGAAGAGGGCGGAAGCTTTGAGCTTGAAAGTGATGAGAGAGGTAACGACTGGATAAAGCTTGTGGAACTCCCGGGTGTCAAGTCCATACCGGATCATTGTTTTGATTCCTGCGAACGTCTTGAGAGCGTTACCATAAGCCCTGCCTGCGAAGAGATAGGTGAGAGTGCTTTTGCCGGCTGCACATCTCTTACCGGCATAGGAACAAACGGAAATAATAAATATGAATTTGATAATGGCATACTCTATGAGACAAAGGATGACGGCACTCTTGAGATCAACACCTGCTTAACCTCAAGAGGCGCGGATGACAGGGAGGCAAGGCGTGTAGGTTCGGATACGGATCCGAAGCTTGCAAATGTAACATCCATAAACGAAGGCGCTTTCAGGGATTGTAAATATCTCACAAAGGCCGATCTTACCGATACTTCAATAACATCGCTTCCTGCAGACTGCTTCAACGGAGCTAATCATCTTTACAATGTCACGCTTCCGGAAAGCATAAAGACAGTAGGAAGCCGCGCTTTCAATGACTGTGAGGATCCCTTTACCGTTGTGATCCCCGCCAATGCACAGATAAACAGCGATGCTTTTGATAAGGACAACGGCGAGATAACGATCTGGACTTACAGGGACTGCGATGTTACCGCAGCCTATGATCCGGACGGCTATAACAATATTACCATCGAATTCCTTGATGAGCGTTATACTGTCACGTTCTTAAATGATGATCTTACGGAATTTTATAAAGTGACGGTATCTGCAAATTCGGATCTTTATCCGCCTAATAAGACGGGAAAGACCGGTGATCCCGTGCCCTTACTCTTTGCGCACAGGGGATGGGTATTTAAGAACTGGATCGGTGTTGCGGACAAGATCACCTATGTATTCCTTGAGAATATCAATCAGAATGTGGATCTTATCGCACTCTTTGAAAATCCTGCGATATCAAAGGCTGAGACCATATCGGCGGATGCGGCTGACTTAAGCGATGCGGCCAGCGTTTCACCTAATTCGGCAAATGAGGTAGCAGATCTGGTAGCTGCTTATAACAAGCTCATGCAGGATTATGACAATCTGGATGAGGATACCGCAAACGGATTAGGCATAGCCGGTGATATTAAGGCCTTAAAGGATATCATGGATGATCTGGCTGATGAACTTACCACAGCCGGCCTTATGATAGACAGCGACGGCACGGTTCATTTTGATGCAGCCGATTTTGCAAACGTTACCGGACAGCAGTTAAAGGATCTTGCGGAAGCTGCGGCAAAGATAAAGAAAGAAGCGGATGAGATAAGGGAAAAGGCCAGCGAATACAGCAAGACTCATGATGACGATCCGAGCAATGATCCCGTTTCGCCTACAGCTGCTCCTGCCGTATACAGCATGAAATTCTACAATGACGACTTAAGTGTTCTTGCGATAAATGAGGCAGAGGCCGGGGATTATTTTGAATATCCCGGAGCAAAGAAGCTGCCCACATCCGTGCTCACGCCAAAGTGGAAATTCGATCACTGGCAGATCATGGACAGCAGCCAGACCGATATTACCTCCAAGGGTGCGTCGTCAATGCTTGCGGATCAGAACAAGACTGCGCTTGCGGTGTATTCCAGATACGGAGCCCAGGGAACACCTACTCCCAAGCCTACGTCGAAGGGAGGAAGCAAATCGGCTACACCTACTACCTCGTCCAATTCCGCAAACGGCAAGACCTATAATGCCATTGTCGAGAACGGTGCAGGATCAGGCTCCTATGCTGCAGGCAAGGTGGTAACTATCACTGCTTATTCGGCGCCCGGCGGAAAGGTATTTGATAAGTGGACCACATCGAATACGGATATAGGCTTCAGCAACAATACCTCAGTATCCACCACCTTTATCATGCCAAATCATGATGTGAAGGTTACGGCAACATATAAGAATGCTTCCACTTCATCCAATTCGGCAAATAATGCACGGACGACCACTTCAAATACCGGAAGTTCGAATAACAACAATAGCAATAATAGCAATAATTCCGGAAACAGGAATTCATCCTCCGATGATTCCGGAAAGACTGAAGTAAGGATAACCACCGATACGATCGATAACAATAAGAAGAACCTTGGTTCTGCCACAGTAGCGGGATCCACGGATAATTTTGTTGTAAAGATCACCGATTCCGCGGTTGCTTCGGCTGCTGTCGAGAAGGCTTTAAGGGACAGATACGGAGAGGATTTTGAGAATGTCAAATATGCAGCATTTGATATATCCCTTTACGACTCCACCGGCAACAACCTTGTGGCTAACGCAAACGATCTGGCAGTTACCATCACCATGCCCATACCCGATGACCTGGTAAGCTATGCCGGAAACAACAAGGCAGGGGCCGTGATAAACGGAGCCCTTGAAGATAAGGCAGCTACCTTCACTACAATAGACGGAGTGCCCTGCATCAGGTTTACGGCGACCCATTTCTCGCCCTATACGATATTTGTTGATACTGCAAATCTGGTAAGGGGAGTAAGCGACCTTACGCCCAAGACCGGTGACGGCATAGCGCCCAAGTGGTTTTTATCAGGCGGACTTATGAGCGTTTCCGCGGTGCTCTTCCTCTGGAAGGATAAGAAGAAACCCGTAAAGAAGCGCACCAGGTAGAAATGAGTGCCCGTTGTCATCCTGAGCGTCCGTTGTCATCCTGAGCGTCCGTTGTCATCCTGAGCGTCCGTTGTCATCCTGAGC
>JAFYBJ010000042.1 GCA_017540265.1 Lachnospiraceae bacterium | reverse complement strand
GGCTGAGCCTCTGAGGCCTCTTGATTTCCAGGTAGACATCAGTCTTTCCTTTCATTCTTGCTCATCTTTTGCGTGATAAAGTTTATTGCGTCTTTACCTGTCTGTGCTGCTGTCGGTAATCCGCCGGGATATCTTAACCAGTGTCCTGCCAGTAACACATTGTCTATACCAAGTATTTCCTGGGGAAGGAATGCATTTACGCTGAGAGCTGTTGTAATAAAGCGCATGAATGAGCCGTTGGTGTCATTGTTCCTCTTAAGGTAAGAATACGGCGTCCACACATCAATAATTCTTATCTTATTATCATACTGCGGATATTTGGCGATTATCTCGTTCAATATGGCATTAGCCACATTGTTTTTGGTACGCTCGTAATCCTCGGGACTTTTTTCATATAGCCGCTTCCAGAACCTGCAATCCTTTTCATACTGGTCAAGTGATACCTGTATAACCGTATGTCCCTTTGGAGCGATATAATCACCGTATTTTCTGTAGTTTTTTACTCCGATGCGGTTATATGTCTCGTATGCGGCTTCGATCCTTTTACATGGAAATGTAAGCGAATCGGGTATTTCTTCAAAAAGCCCGTCTACTGCCATAGCAACCTGGAATGCACTGTAAAAGGTATATTTCAGGCGGTCTCTGTATATTTCCTGAAGAGTGATGGGGGCAAATCTCTTACTTAAAAGATTCTTGAATGTATAATTCACATCACATGCCACTATGCAGTAATCGGCAGTAACAAATTCATCATTTTCCAGGATGATCCCTTCTGCTTTGTGAAATATGATATCCTGCAATTTATGCTTCTTAAGTTTGATCTTTTTTACGGGAGTATTAAGCCTGAGGGTTCCGCCAGCGGCAAGGTAGTTATCCTTTAATACCGAGGCCATCTTAATGGATCCGCCTTCAATGATATCTCCGTTTCCCGAGATATAGAAACTGTATGCGAGTATAAGCCAATATGATTCATATTCCTTAGGGCAAAAATCAAGGATCAGTTTCTGCAGTAAAGGGCTTTTAAATTTTTTAGCCCATTCTGTATTCCTCAGTCCCATGTACTGCATGGATTTTTTCAGGAACTCTCTCGGCGGGATCACCTGTCTTATATGCTTTATATCGTTTACTATCTCGCCCAGATTGTTCTTGGGAAAGCTTACGGCATCATTTGCGATCTTGGCAAAATCAATAAATGCATTGATCTCGTTGGCGTCGTAGGGCGCAAGTTCAAGCATCTCCGCTCTTGTCTTTTCCGGATCGGGCCAGAGGTGAACCACGGCACCGTTAAATTCGGATGCCCATAACCAGTCCCTTTTGACAACTTTTGTACCACTGCCAAGAACACCGAGTTCTTTCCAAAGATCGTAAGTCAGTGTGCCTTCTTCGGTGCCTGTAAGCCAGTGTATACAGTTATCTATGGCATATCCGTCGCGGTACCATCCGCTGCAGCTACCGCCGGCGCTTGAATTCTTTTCAAATATCACGGTATCAAATCCGGCTCTCTGGCCGTATATACCCGCGCTTAAGCCCGCAACTCCGCCGCCGATTATAACTATTTTCTTTTTTTCCGATATTTCACTTTCTGTTTTCAATTCTTTTTAATTCTCCGGAAAGTAATTCTGAATACGGGATGACGATCTCTTTATTATCAAGATGCTTAAATCCTTCACTTAAATGATCCTTTGAAGGAAATACTAGCCTGTAAGCCTGCAGTATCTGATATTTTAGGCCTTTATCATCCGCTCCGTACTTTTTATCGCCAAATACAGGATGACCCAGTGATGCAAGCTGAGCTCTTATCTGATGGGACTTCCCCGTATGAAGGTTTACCTCAAGTAAAGTTGCGTTTTCATACTTCTTCAGTGGTTTAAAATCCGTCACAATATTTGCATTAAGATCATCATCTGTTAAGTTTTTGATAAATGATTTGTTGACAGATCTGTCTTTTTGCAGTATTCCTTTTGCTGTAAATGCTTTATCTATC
>JAFYBJ010000041.1 GCA_017540265.1 Lachnospiraceae bacterium | reverse complement strand
TTCCTTTTCAAGCTTTTTAACAGCATTTTTCCTGCTGCTTTCGGAATTCCCGGAAAGCTTAAGGCTGTATTCGCTTATCCTTGTGACCCTTTTATTATCATCATGTATATATATAAGGGCAGAACCGCACTCATCCATTGCAGCGGCAAGGCAGCTGTTATCGTCATATATAAGGGACGCCCTTGTACCGCAGGGATGCTTTATTTCCGTGAGCAATCCGCCATCATAAGTATATGTGATGGCTTCACCATGCTCCGAAGGATCTGTCATGGATACGAGATGACCCTCTGCGTCATATGAAAAGGTGGAGGAAACGCCTGCGGCATCCGTGACCTTTGTTGTTATCATGGGGGATATGTCAAAGTCTTCCGAAAGGATATCATCACACTTCTTTGCCGCTTTTTCTGAAAGCTCCTTTATCTTAGAGCCCTTTATATCCGCATTATCAACTATATCCTGCATATATCCCCTTATGTCATAAAGGGATTTTGCAGCCTTATAACTGACGTTAAATAAAAGCACATTTTCAGTAAGTACATCTGTCTGTAAAACAGCTTTTGCAGCTGTTTCTTTGCATTTATCTATATCATTTGCCGAAGCTTCAAGAGTGGTTTTAAGGGAGCTTACAAGGCTTTTAAGTTCCTCCGCCGCCTTCTTTGAACTCTCTGCATCATAGGCGGCTGAATATTTTGCTTTTTCATGAGTGAAGGTTACAGCATTTCTTTCCTTACTGTCTGCGTTCTTCCCGTCTTCTCTCTGATTCGAGTCCGTTATCATCCCCAGATATCCGTATTTATCAAAATACATAACAGAAGATGAACTCTTATCAACTATCTTAATGGGATATGTACTTTTTAAAGTGTCATCTTTTACCGGAACAACAAAGAGACCAAGACCGTCCTCATCTGCCGCCGCGGGATATTCATCATTATCCTTTGAGGCAGTCTGTTTTGAGCCGTTTGCATAATAAACAACCTTCTGCTTCTTAAAATAATGCTTTGTACCGTCGGCATCGATATATACATACGGAAAATCAGATACATCCGTCTCCCCCGCAGGGACGAGTAATCTCACATCCGTAGAAAGATGCCAGTTATATCCGTAAGCCCCGCCATTTTCCGCTGTCTGCCACCTCTTATCCCTTTCACCAAAGGCATCATCGTAAACATGTGAAACGGATAACGGCATTCTGCCGCCTGCGCTTGCAGCATCCTGATGGGTAAAGGTGAGCCTTCCCGTAAAATCATTTATATACGATACTCCGGCATTACCGGCTGTCTGGCTGTGGGTGCTGTAATAATCCTCCGCCCCGGTTATATCCCTGTACTCTATCGTAAAAAACGGCGTCTTTGAACTTTTTACGGGCTCTATCTGCCTTAATCCGGCCTTTATCTCATCTGATGCCCTGCCGTTCTTTTTCTTTTTTCCCACGCCTGCTTCCGTCTCATTGGACATGATAAGGCACAGGCAGTCACCGTTATCCGCTCCTTCATACCAGCCCTTTACGGCAGCTGTTATATCAAGCTCGTCCGTGCCTTTTTTGCCATAATCTATGATATCCAGCTCAGAAAGCGCAAGGCTTCCCTTTCCGGAAAGCGGCTGCTCATTCCACTTCATCGTGGAAAGTGTTTTATTCTTTTTTATCTTTCCGGTATCGGCAAGGACTGCATAATAGTATTCCTCCGTGCCTGATTTCTTAATGCTCTTAAGCTTAAGATGCGCGCCTGTCACCACGCTTCCTTCAGGGATTTTGGGAAGCACAGGCTTTATATATGTCCTGTAATGGATGCCGTCTGCATTATCAGGCGTTTCCTCATCCGTATCTGCAGGATCTTCTTCCTCTGTATCTGTATCGGGGATACTT
>JAFYBJ010000040.1 GCA_017540265.1 Lachnospiraceae bacterium | reverse complement strand
CCTGTCTTTTCATACAGGAAAAACAGATTGCTTGCGGTATTGATATTGTCGAGATTATATTCCTTAATATCGTAAGTCTTTATGGATCCGTCTTCCTGCACAAAATAGTCGACAAAATCCTTCGCGAACTTAAAATAACGCTCTTCACCCGTCATATCGTAAAGCGAAAGCAACGCAGTGATCATACACCCGTCGATATAATTCCACTTGTTCGGGCGTCCCTGCAGGATCATTTCCTTATTCCACATGGGTTTCTCCGCACTGGAATTTTCAAGAAGATAATCAATATACTGCTGTATCCGGTCTCTTGTTTCTGCTGTCATATGCCTTTTCTCCTGTCTTTTCTGTAATCGTCTGCGTTTCTGTTACTTCTGTGCTTTCCACTTGCATAATCAAACCAAATAGCGGTTCGTTCTGCTTCCCGGAAAATGTATGTGGGATTTTTTATTGGTGATGGCTTCTACCAAGGCTGCACGGAGAGGAAAGTTTTTATCAGTTACTCACTTATTCCACACATCCTTAATAATGCCTTCGATCAGCTCCCGTGAATGTACTGCGGTATCAGGCTTCGTATTCTCAAGTGTTGCATGAACATACGGCTTCTTTTCTTCCGCAAACTGCACTATCTTACGGTAATCCATCTCGCCATATCCGCAGCCTACCGCTTTCATTTCCCCTGCTTCAAATACATAGTCCTTTAAATGTATCATCGCTATCTCGGGAGCAAGGATATCCATTGCCTCTCCTATCACTTCATCCCTTGCCTCAATGCATTCCGGATCTATCAGGTTTACGGGATCAAAGATGATCTGAAGATTCGGAGATCCGATCCGGTCAAGGACCTCACGAGCCCGGCGTGGATTCCACACTATATGCTTATATACCGGCTCGATAGCCATGATCACTCCGCATTTTTCCGCATAGGATACAACGGGACGCAGATTATTGATAAATATCTCCAGCGCTTCTTTACTGCGGCAGGCTTCTTTATCATAGTGATAATCCTCATTTGGCGCACCGGTTTCCGTTCCTACCATACCGCAGCCCAGCAATGATGCAAAACGCAGGTGGGCACAATAGCGTTCCTGTATCGTCCTTAATTTTTCCGGATCCGGGTGCGCGAGATTCTGGTAATTGCCCAGCACAGCAATATCTATGCCGGCCTCTGCGAATACCTTTTTTAGCCACAGCGCATATCCGGGTGTCAATGCCTCTGTTTCCTTTGGCAGGCCCGCTGTCTTGGCAAGAGCAATATGTGCACAGCAAAAGCCCTGTTCCCGTACTATATCAAGCCTTTCCTTTATCTCACATTCCTTTGTGTCATGCAGTCGTATTCCTATTCTCATCCTGCTGTTCCTTTCGTGTCTTTTTTACAGTCTCCTTATAACCTTTCAAAATCTCACAGCTTCTAAAATTTTAGTAGATTTAATTTCATACTTTACTATGACGCTCCGCGAGGATGCGCATCCGCTTACTCCGTTTCCTCATTCTCACCATCGGAATTCTTTTCTTTGCCTTCATACTTATCAAAAAGACCGCTGTACATCATGGCCCTGAGGTAACCCGGCCCCGAGAAACATATCACCACAAAAAACGGTACCGAAGCATATCCGAACAATAATGCAAGTATAAACGGAAGAGGGATAAGGATTGCCGAAGCTATTGTCCGAAGAGTAAGTATGCCCAATACAGACATGGACAATGATG
>JAFYBJ010000039.1 GCA_017540265.1 Lachnospiraceae bacterium | reverse complement strand
CATCCTGCCACTACCCTTGTCATCCTGAGCGAAGCGAAGGATCTGGATTACCTTACGGATGATAAGATCCTTCGCTTCGCTCAGGATGACATGGATTGCTCAGGATGACATGGATTGCTCAGTTATCATCATCGTCTATAAAATCGTCTCCGATAAGATCCTCGTCATAAAAGTCATCTTCAATGATATTTTCTTCATAATCCTCTTCGACGAATTCCTCCCCAACATATTCTTCGTCTTCCACGCTTCCGTAAATATCATCCATATGCAGTAAGCTTATCCCCTGCATGACGGCAAAAAGAAAACAGGTGGCCATGCATGAGCTGCCTCCGTTGCTCACAAAAGGAAGTGTTACACCCGTAAGAGGGATAAATCTTGTCCCGCCTCCTATGGTAAGCACGGTCTGGGTTCCGAAACAAACTGATAAACCCATGGCTGTTATCTTATAAAACCGGTCCTTAATATGTGCGGCTACAAGCAGCATAACCATTATGGTATTTAAAAATATGAGCATGAGAAATATTCCGAACAGAGCACCCGATTCCTCGCATATCGCAGAAAACACAAAATCTTCCGCTACATCAGGTATGGTATAAGGCTTGCCTCTTCCTATGCCTCTGCCCAAAAAGCCTCCCGTTCCCAATGCAAAAAGAGACTGTGAGAGCTGGTAGCCTGTTTTGTCTATATCTGTCCACGGGTCGATCCATGCATGTACCCTTACCCTTACATGATCAAAAAGCACATAGCCTAAAGCACCCGCAGCCATTACCCCCATAAGCGCAGGAAGCATATATATTCCCCTTCCGGTTCCCATACACAGCATTGCCGTGTACATAAGAAAGAAAATAAGCGCCATGCCCAGATCCTTTGAAAGAACCAGTATGATCATGTATGACGCCGCAGCCGCCACAGATAATCCGATATTTTTTTTATCGGTATGCTTTGAGAGAAGCCCGGCCATAAGAAAGGCAAATAATATCTTTGCAAATTCAGATGCCTGAAAGGTAAAGCCGGCTATCGTCACCGAAAGCCTTGCGCCGTTTACAATGCTGCCCATCAAAAATACGGCAGCAAGGGAAACAAAACCCAGAATCCCGCATATTATCCCGAATTTTTTAATCCATCTGAAGCGATATATGATCACCGGTATAAACGCAGCGATCACAAGGGAAACTGCGGTAATGACAGCCTGTCTGAGAGCCCTTGGATAGCTTAGCCGCATCTGCACCACAAAACCCACTGTAAGCAGAAAGCACATATTTACAAGCAGCAGTCTGTTAAGTTCGGGATAAAAATGATAAACCGCCCGCATATATATGAACAGGCAAATAAGCTCCGCCGCCCCGGCTGTGATCACCTGCATCACCGCTGCATGGTCACCCTCGTTATATCTTGCAAGGGCAAGGGAAGCTATACCGGACGAAAAAAGAATGTAAACCAGTGTCTCAAGAAGCCTGAATATCCCCATCCTTCCGTCATCATCTGCCCTTTTTAACGCAAGGAAAGCAATAAGGGTATAAAAGCCCGCCAGTATGAGATTAAGATATTTTGCTATTTCAATGAGAAAAAGTACCATTACTCCACTGCCTTTATAAAATGTCCCTGAGTATATTCCGTAAGGCTTACTGATGCAGTCTTCCCTTTAGTAAACTCCCTTATCACATTTTTTACCGTTTCCTTATCTTCAACGGTAAATTCAAAACGAAGGACAGAGGCCATATCACCGCTCTTTATGATATCCGTATATTTATCAAGCTTTGTGGGAACACAATTGTACATTATATTTGTGCAGTATTCATGGCAAAGCTCCACCGGGAAGATATGTCCCAGTTCATCTTTTACGTATGTGCCGTCTTTATTTTTATCACAGCCTTTCGAATTCTTAAGCACACAGCCCGCCGAATACATAAGAGGCATGCGCCCGTAAATTATAAGTTCAAAGCATTTAGGGATAAGGATATCCGAAAGCTCTTTTCTGTTAAGCTCCACATCCGCAGTGCAGCTTATGCAGTCCGTTAACAGTTCGGAAACCGAAAACCTGTTGAAGGCATATAAACCGGCATCTGCCCTTATCTTATCTTTAGGCAGGTGATCAGCCGCGAGCTTCAAAGCATCAAAGCTTCCGCAATAAACACCGTCAGGCATTTCTTCTTCAACAGCCGCTCTGAAATTCTTTTCTATCCTTTCAAGATAGTTCTGTCTGATGATAACAGGAAGCCTTAAACAGAGCTTTTTCTTTGCTGCTCTTACACTGCCCGCATATTTTCTATACATCGAAAGCGTAAGTATCACCCCATCGATATTTTCCTTAAGAGCCGCCTCAAGCTGGGCGGCATTTCTTACACCTGCGGCATAAAAAACCTCTCCTGCCTTTTCCCGATCATATTCTTCAGGTTTAAATGCCTTATCTTCTATATGCCGGGGTTTTAAATAAAAACTCTTTAATTCTTCAAGCCCCCTTCTCCTTAAATCCTTGATCACACTTACGGGTACAAAGGCCTTACCGTCATTATCTATTTTGATCTCTGTTATCTCAAATGCAGTATCACCGGTCTGGGTAAGCTTTGATCTTAAGCTTTCATCCAAAGCACCTTCTTTTTTTGCTCTTTCAAGGACTGCACCTTTAACGCTTACGCTGTGTTCGCCGGAGGAGAGTTCAAGGGAGATTTCCTTTCCGGTCTCTGTTTTAAGACCGGCGCTTATCTGCAGTCTTTTTTTGCTTTTTAAATAAGCATCCGATATTTTTTCTTTTAAACCATCCGGAGTCTTTGCATATGAAGGTCTGCTTACAGTCACCATTTCTTTTCCGTTATATCTGTGAAGATAGCCATCCTGTCTTACACTCCTTATATAAAGGGATTCCAGTATTTCCTCATCCTCTCTATCCGGGGTGATATCTTCACCTGATAAATATCTGTCTATGAGCTTCCTGTATACATGAGTCACTCCTGCGGCATATTCGGGATCCTTCATCCTTCCCTCTATCTTAAAGGAATCCACACCGGCATCTATAAGCTCCGGAATGTAAGGATAAGCGCACATATCCTTCATGCTTAAGATATAGTTTTTCCTGCCATCCTCCGTGATATAAGGCTTCCTGCAGGGACCTGCGCATCTTCCCCGGTTACCGCTGCGGCCTCCGGCAAAGGAACTGAGTAAACATCTGCCGGAATAGGAATAGCACATGGCTCCGTGTATAAAACATTCAACCTCAAGGCCGGTTCCTTTTATCATTTTTATTTCATCAAGTGAAAGCTCACGGCCCGGGACCACTCTGTTTACGCCGTATCTTTTTAAATATTCAGCCCCCTTTTGGGACAGGATCGCAGCCTGGGTGCTGGCATGAAGCTCCATATCCGGATAACGGGTACAAAAAATCCGCATCACTCCCATGTCCTGCACGATACAGCCATCCAGACCGTTCTCATACAAAGGATCCACGATATTAATAAGAGCCTCTGTCTCGGATTCCTTTATAAGGATATTTGAGGCAAGATATACTTTCTTTTTAAGGATATGGGCATACTCCGTAAGTTCTTTTATTTCCTCCACTGAAAGATTATCCGCAAATGCACGGGCCGAGAATAAAGGCGCGCCGATATAGACTGCATCGGCACCGGCATTGAAGGCTCCGATGGCAGTCTTAAAATTTCCCGCGGGAGCTAAGAGCTCCGGTATTTTCTTCTTTATATCTGCGGAATTTTTTTCAGAAAAAAGGGGCAGCATCCCGGGATGTCCGCCCCCTTTTGTTATTCCCTTATAAGTATCTGTCATCTTCTGTTTCCGGATGCCTGTTGTTTTCCCTTAAGCTCGGCCTGAAGTTCTATAACCTTCTTCTCGCTTTCCTCCAGGGCCTTCTTTGTCTGCTCAAGCTTCTTTTTCATCTCATCAGCCATCATGGCCTTGTTAACGCTGTCGTGCTTTATATCATCCAGCTCGTTATTTTTTACCTTGATCTCCTGCTCCAGAGCCTTTACACGCTCCCTGGCCTTAATATAATCATCGGCAATGTTTATCTCAAGGAGCCTGTGCTTCACATCCTGTGATGCTCCTCTGAAAGCCGTCATATTTTCGTATTCTTCCAGCTTATTGTTTATGTAGGAAGCGACCTTCTGCATATATTCCTCGCTCTCATAGCCGCTCATGGTCATTACCTTGCCGCCTATAAGAACCTTAATGCCTTTTTTCTCTGACATATTCCCCTCTTTAACCAAACTGACCTTATCAGGTCACCATAAAATGTTTACGTAAACCAATCCTGTTAATTATAATCACCGGAGTCTTTAAAATCAAGTCCCATATGTTCCCAGGCTTTTTCAGTGGCAACCCTTCCCCTGGGAGTACGGTTTATGTATCCATTCTTTAAAAGATAAGGTTCGCACACATCTTCAAGAGTACCTGAATCCTCACCCAGGGAAGCCGCCAGTGTTTCAAGCCCTGCCGGTCCGCCTCCGAAATTCTGTATGATCATGGAAAGATATGCCCTGTCCATCTCATCGAGACCGTCACTGTCCACCTGCATCAGTTCAAGCGATGTATCGGCAACTTCTTTTGTGATCACACCATCATAGCGTATCTCCGCAAAATCCCTCACCCTTTTTAACAGGCGGTTTGCAAGCCTCGGCGTCCCCCTTGAACGCTTTGCAAGCTCCATGGCGCCATCTTCCTTAATCTCTACGGAAAGCTTTTTTGCGGAAGCCGTGATGATGCGTTTAAGCTCCTCCGGCGTATAATATTCCATATGTTCTATAAGCCCGAAGCGCGCACGTAAGGGGGCTGAAAGAAGCCCCGACCTGGTGGTTGCCCCTATAAGTGTAAAGTGGGGAAGATCAAGCCTTACGGACTTTGTATTTTCACCGTTCTTTCCGATAACGATATCTATCTCAAAATCTTCCATGGCAGGATAAAGCACTTCCTCTACCTGTCTTGAGAGCCTGTGTATCTCATCTATAAAGAGCACATCGCCCTCTTCAAGACCATTTAGTACAGCAGCAAGTTCTCCGGGTTTTTCTATCGCAGGCCCGCTGGTGACCTTCATATGAACACCCAGCTCATTTGCTATGATCCCTGCAAGCGTGGTCTTCCCAAGACCCGGAGGTCCGTAAAAAAGGGCATGATCCAGGGGCTCACCCCTTTTTCTTGATGCCTCTATATAGACCTTAAGATTGGCCTTTATCTTTTCCTGTCCTACATAATCCTTTAAAAACCGGGGTCTCAGTCCCGGTTCGATCTTTTCATCTTCCGTAGAAAGATTTGTTTCTATAAGCCTCTTAGCCATTAATACTACCTTTGATCTTTTTTAAAGAAGATATCTTAATGATCTCTTTAAGAGCTCATCAGAGCCGGCATCTGCCCCCAGATCCTTAAGCGCCGATCTTACGGCTTTTTCGCTTTCCTTCCTGCCGTAGCCTAACGCTGCAAGTGCGTCCGCCGCGTCAAAAGCAGCGCTGCCTTCCATAAGCCATTCTGCTTCCGCTTTTACGTCCTCTGAGATATCGCCGGGAATGATGAAATTCTTTATCTCATCCTTTCCTGCCAGATCCACTATAATCCTCTGCGCAGTCTTGGCAGAAACGCCTTTGGCCTTTGAAAGTTCCTTTGTATCGCCCTTTAATATTGCAGCTCTTATCCTGTCAGGTTCAAGCACTGAAAGAAGTGCCATACCGGCCTTCGGCCCCACTCCGCTTACGGATATAAGGAGTTTAAAGAGATCCAGCGCATCCTCGGTAGGAAAACCGTAAAGAGCAATACCATCCTGACTTACGGAGGTATACACATGTATCACGGTCTCTTCGCCAGTTGCGGGCAGTTCGCCAAGGAGGCCTTCGGGATAATTGATAAGATAACCCACGCCTCCTGTCTCGATCACCACGATATCATTCTTCTTTTTTGTAAGTATCCCTTTAAAATATGCAAACATCAGTTTTCACTGTTTATATAATTGATAAGACCTTCAGCCCCTATTATCTTCTGCATGAACTCAGGGAAAGGCTGGCCCTTAAAGCTCTCACCTGTTGTCTTATCGGTGATGATGCCGCTGTCAAAATCAACCTCCACCTCATCCCCTGCTTTTATCGCTTTTGAAGCCTCGGGACACTCAAGTATGGGAAGCCCGATATTTATGGAATTCCTGTAAAAAATCCTTGCAAAGGTCTCTGCTATCACACAGCTCACTCCCGCAGCCTTGATCGCTATAGGTGCATGCTCTCTTGAGGAACCGCAGCCGAAATTCTTATCCGCAACAATGATATCGCCCTTCTTTACATTCTTTACGAAATCCTTGTCGATATCCTCCATGCAGTGCTCTGCAAGTTCCCTCGGATCCGAGCTGTTCAAATACCTTGCGGGTATTATCACATCAGTATCAACATTGTCTCCGTACTTAAATACTCTTCCTTCTGCTTTCATTTCTTTCTCCTTTATGATTTTTTTAGAAAATGAATCTTCGTATTCTTATCCTGCAGTGATTTACTTAATTCTTTATTATCTGCAATACTTCTATACGACCAAGCCTTTGTTGCCATTGGATCTTTCTCATACTTTACAGAAAAATCTATATTATTTGAAATGAAATCTATCAATAATCTTGTCTATAATATGAGCTCAATAATATCCATCAACATGAACCTCAGCATTCGGAAACAACTCCTTAAGTTGCTGCTCGTATACTTCTTCATCTTCTCCATAATATCTAATACTAATATACTTTATTTTACTCCATTCATCTGTGTGTATATCTTTTATACTTTCCATGTCCATAATCCAACAACCACATATTCCTTCTACTGAACAGAAATAATCCTCCAATTCAATCCAATTTTTAAATGTAGTTCGATAAATCCACCAACCATTACTGTTTTCAACATAAGCTTCTAATTCGGGTTTATTTTTTGTATCCACATAATTGGCTAATTCCAAAAAAGTTACAACACCAGCATAATTTTGAACATAAGATACGTCAATTTTATAATTTTGTGTCAATTTTGTTTCCTTGTCATCAAGATAACTAAATAAATCTTGCATGGACATACCTAATTCTTGAACATTAATGTCATCTTCAAATCTAAACCATATTTTTACAACACTATCATCTTCTGTTACATCTTCCACATAGAAGCTATCATATTTACCTTTAAAATAATCAAAAATCTCTTTTTGGTCATCTGACATTACCCTGTCATTTTCCATAATATAATTTAGCACCGGCTTTCCTCCCCAAATAGTAAAGAAAATGACGGTTCTGGCTAAAAAAATCAACATTACAGCAATAAAAGCTTTAATACACAGATCCAGTATCTTTAAAATAACGTATCGGTATAAATCTCTTTTTGTTCCGGTCTCTTTTAATTTTTTTATTTCTGATTTTATATCTTTAATCATTTAACAAGAAAAAACTTTCATATCGTATACCAGAAGATCAATAAATAACTATAGGCTTCATCTGACTTATTCCTTTAAAGCAGGCTCTGCCTTCCAGCCGTCGATCGTGCGCTCCTTTGAATCAAAGTTCACGCCGATCTTAATGAGTGTGCGCTTGTCCGCCGCATAGGGCTTTGCGTAGCCCATATCTTCTATCTGTTTGAGAGCTTCGTCTGCGCTCTTATCACGCTTAAATTCAAAGATATATATATAATCATCCGTTTCCGCTATACAGTCCGCCCTGCCTTTTGCAGAATGCACTTCCGTCATGGTAAACTGCCCTAAAAGCATGAATACTATATATATGACATTCTGGAAATTCTGCTCTACTATCCTTTCATCATCCGGATAAGGCAACCTTGAAAAAAGTGCCGTGAAGCGGTCCCTCAGGCTGTCAGTATTGCCTTTCCTTAGATCCTTTACAAAATTCCTCACATCTAAGGGTGATGCAGCTTTTTCATCACAGAGGTAATACGGAGCAAGGCTTTTTAAGAATCCGTATTTTACTTCCTCGTTCGGATACCCCAGGGCATAGCTTCTGAATTCCTTATCATAATCCTTGATCGTAAGATATCCTGTCTGATAAAAAAGCGGGACCGGATTTTCACTCTCCACGCGATAGTCTGTAAGCGATGCCTCATCCACATAATACTCATCCGTGGTAAACTGTCTGGCATCAAAGCCCGAGCTCTTAAGTTTTTCAATAAGAAAGGTGGGAGTGCCGGTGGAAAACCAGTACGTTCCGAATTCCTTTTTTGAAAAAGCATTCAATATGCTGAACGGATTATACACACCCTCGGATGCATGACTGAAATGATATCCGTCATACATCTTTCTAAGTTCGTATATGCATTCTTCCCTGTTTATTTTCTCTTCTTTTGCCAGAGCATCTATCTCCTGACTAAATGATGAGATCATTTCATTTTCTGTAATACCGCATATCCCACTGTATTCTTTACTGAGTGATATATCATTAAGATGGTTTAAGTCACTGAATATACTCACCTTGGAAAACTTCGTCACTCCGGTGATGAATGCAAACTTGATATACCTGTCATAGCTCTTAAGCGTGCTGAAAAAGCCCTTGAAAACGGCCTTATTATGCTCAAGCCTCTCACTGTCCGAAACTTCTAACAGCGCTTTATCATACTCATCTACAAGGACAACCACCTCTTTGCCCATCTTATTATATGCCGTTTCTATAAGATTCTGAAATCTGCCTGCCAGAGTAAAGCTGCCGGGATCCACGCCATACACGGACTCCCACTTAATAAGGTGTGCCTCCAGTGCTTTCTCAATAGAAAAATCACTTTTATATTCATCACGGTTAAAATCAATATAAAAAACCGGATATTCCTGCCAGGCATCTGGATCGTCCTTTTCAAGCTCCGCTATCTCAAGTCCCTCAAAGAGTTCCTTTTTTCCTTCAAAATATGCCCGAAGGGTGGAAAGAAAAAGGCTCTTTCCAAAACGCCTGGGACGGCTTAGGAAATACTGCTTTGCACTGTTTATAAGGCGGTATATATAAGCTGTCTTATCTACATACAGATATCCACCCTTACGAATACTCTCAAAATCCTGTACGCCTATAGGAAGTTTTCTTTTTGAAATATCCATCATCTCTCCATACCATACAGCTTCCTGCCATCTGCAAATACAGGACAGTCGCAAAACTGTCCTGTCAGAACTATCTTTCTGTTTGATGTCTGCACAAAGCTTATTCCTTCATCACAGTTCATCCGGGGATGCGATCTTTCCCAGCACTGCCGATGCGGCCGCCACATAAGGGCTTGCGAGATAAATCTCACTATTTATATGGCCCATACGTCCAACGAAGTTTCTGTTTGTTGTTGATACGCATCTCTCACCCTCTGCAAGTATGCCCATGTATCCGCCAAGGCAGGGACCGCAGGTAGGCGTTGATACCACAGCTCCGGCTTCTATGAATGTCTTAAGAAGCCCTTCTTCCATGGCCTGCATATATACGCTCTGGGTTGCAGGGATGATAATGCATCTTATCCCCTTTGCGATGTGTCTGCCCTTCAGCAGCTCCGCAGCTTCCCTCATATCGCTTATCCTGCCGTTTGTACATGAGCCGATGACCACCTGATCGATCTTCACATCACCCCAGTCGTCCGGAGTATGTGTGTTTTCCGGAAGATGCGGGAAGGATACCGTAGGCTTTAATTTATCAAGCTCTATTACATATTCCTCATCATATACAGCATCTTCATCTGCCTCAAATGCTGTCCATTCGCGTTTTGTATGCTCCTTTAAATACTCAACAGTCTTCTCATCTACGGGGAAGATACCATTCTTACCGCCTGCCTCTATTGCCATATTGGAGATGGTAAAACGGTCATCCATTGAAAGATATGAAACGCCCTCGCCGGTAAATTCCATTGAACGGTAAAGAGCTCCATCCACACCTATCATCCCTATGATATGAAGGATAACATCCTTGCCGGTGATATAAGGTGCAGGCTTTCCCTCAAGTACGAACTTTATTGCCGAAGGAACTTTAAACCACGCCTTGCCCGTAGCCATTCCGGCAGCCATATCCGTTGATCCCACGCCTGTGGAAAATGCCCCCAGCGCTCCGTATGTACATGTGTGGGAATCGGCTCCTATTATCACATCTCCGGGAACCGTAAGACCTTTTTCAGGAAGCAGGGCATGTTCTATACCCATTTCACCCACTTCAAAATAATTGGTTATATCATTTTTTCTTGCGAACTCCCTTACACACTTGCAGTGTTCCGCGCTCTTTATATCTTTATTCGGGACAAAGTGATCCGGAACAAGCGCGATCTTATCCTTATCGAATACTCCTTCTTTATTGAATTTTGCCATTTCCTTTATGGCAACAGGACTGGTGATATCATTTCCGAGCACCAGATCAAGATCACACATGATAAGCTGTCCTGCCTCAACCTTTTCAAGACCTGCGCCATGTGCCAGAATTTTTTGCGTCATTGTCATTCCCATGATATATTAACCTCCATATTTATTATCCCGCGAAGAACATATTGTCAAAGATCTCAAATGCATCCTCTCCGTTTATGGTAAGGGGCCATTCTTCATTATCGATCACCACTCTTACGATCATTCCATCCTCTGTTTTGAGAAGTACCTTTCTTTTTGCATCGCTCTTTATTATCTTAAACTCAGCTCCTGCTTTAAACAGTCTCTCACGCACAAATTCACCGTTTTCGTCGACCACATCAAAAGCCGTATCCTTAAGAAGCTTCAGGGGCTCCGGAAATTCCGCATTTACATCATAGTATTCTTCCTGCTCCTTTGAAGGAAGGATATTTCCCTCTTCATCAAAATAAAAATATCCTTTAACCGAATATGTGCTTAAGACATCGCATCTCTTCCACATTGAGAAATGTCCGGGATCCGAAGGCTGTGCGCTTCCAATGGTAAAGCCGCCGTCTCCCACTAATTCAAAGCTTATGTCTTTTTTACTGAGATCCGCCGCATAAGTGGTACTGGAGTCATTATCACCGGAAACTTCCACCAAAAGCATCACCCTGTCTTTAAGGAAAACGATGTAAGGAGTGCCTGAATAGGAATTATATTCGTCAAAGCGCTTTACAAGCACCGGCTCTTTTCCATCGTATACGGTCAATTCATAGCATTCAACATAGTTCTCTTCATCCGTATCCTGATACCCGTCGAATGAATATTGTTTTAAACCGTTTTCAGTGTTCACATCATAAAACTGTCCGTATCTTACGAGCTCCCCGTGTTCCGCAGGAGAAGAAAGATCCATTTTAAACAGTTCCGGATACTCATCATATCTTATATCCGCCATCTGAAGGCCTGAAGCGTAAGGTGCAAGGCTGTAGGTTGCAAAGCAGAATGTAACACGGTCATAGGAGAGATTAAACTCCATATCACCATCGAAGGCATCTGCCACATAATCACATAAAGCCCTTCCCTCAGCACCTGTATAATAAAAAAATATTTCCTTATCGTAATTTTCAAGAAGCTTCTCTTCAAGGATCAGTGAAAGCTTATCCCTGTCGGTAAACACATCATCAAGCTTTAATTCTTTTCCTGTCTGAGTATCATAATTATATGCCCTGATGCCAAAATCCCCATGGGCACCGCCCGTATTGCAAGTCCAGTCATCCCTTATGGAAAGAACACGGCCGTCACACCTGACGATACTGCCGTTTATATCAAGCTCATATCTGAGATCAGGTGCATCAGCTTCTGCATTTTCCTTCACGGCTTCATACTCAGACTTAAAATCCTGCACCCATTCTTTTTCTTTCGTATTAACTGATTCAAGAGCCTCAAAAAGCGCAGGCGCAGCCTCCCCTGCAGTCTCTGTGTCTTCTGCCTCATATTTGGGATAAGATGAATTGAACAGATACTCGTAAGTTTCCTCATCCCACTCATCATCCCAGTCGTAGCTTACGTTTACAGGAATGATGCTGTCTTTACTTATCTCTTCTGCTTTTACTTCAGCCTGATCTTCTTTTTCTTCCGTTTTATCTGCGACGGATCCGGAAACAACTTCCGCACCATCTGCTTCAGAAACATTATCTGATACAGCCTCCGTGGGATTCCCCATATAGAGAGCATCCTGTCTGGCAGTACCACAGGCAGTTATTATAAATGCGGACAGGATTATTTCTGTAAATAATTGTTTTTTCATCATTCCACCGTAACACTCTTTGCCAGGTTTCTGGGCTTATCCACATCAAGTCCCTTTGCCACCGCAAGATAATAACCTATAAGCTGTAAGGGTATGATGGCAAGGCTTGCCGAAAAACACTCCTCTGTCTTGGGTACATATACCGCAAAATCAACCGTATCCTCCACGGCATAATTACCGTAGGAGGTAAGGCCGAAGAGATACGCCCCGCGGCTTCTTACCTCTTCCATATTTGAAAGAGTCTTTTCATATAAGCCCTGCTGCGTCATGATACCGATGACAAGGGTTCCCTGTTCTATAAGTGAAATGGTTCCATGCTTTAACTCGCCTGCAGCATAAGCCTCAGAATGAACATAGCTTATCTCCTTCATCTTAAGAGAGCCTTCAAGACCTATTGCATGGTCAAGTCCTCTTCCGATAAAGAATGCATCCTGTGCATTTGAATATTTTGATGCAAACCACTGAAGCCTTTCCTTATCATCAAGTATCTTTTCAATGCCTGCGGGAATGGCCTTTATGGCTTCTATAAGCTCAGTCCTTCTCTCATCAGCCATAAGTCCCCTCAGCTCGGCACATTTGATAGCAAAAAGATAAAGGGTGATAAGCTGTGCGCTGTAAGCCTTCGTGGTGGCAACTGCTATCTCCGGCCCCGCCTGGGTATACATGACATAATCAGCCTCTCTGGCTATATTGGATGCATATACATTTACTATCGCAAGTGTGGGGATATCTTCTTCATTCACCATCCTGAGGGCAGCAAGGGTATCAGCCGTCTCACCGGACTGGCTTATGAAGATCACCATGGAGTTCTTTGCTATCTTAGGCTCGCAATATCTGAACTCGCTTGCCAGATCCACCTCTACCGGTATATCCGTCAACTGTTCTATGACATTTTTTCCGACAATCCCGGCATGATATGCAGAACCGCAGGCAACGATATATATGCGTTCCAGTTTTTTTAGTATGCCATCCAGTTTTTCCTCGGAGGTCTCGGCATCTTCACGTCCGTTTGCGGCAAGACCGGAAAAATCGATCTTTCCGTCGTTGAGATAAAGATTAAGGGTCTCGCTTACAGCCTTAGGCTGCTCGTGGATCTCTTTCATCATGTAATGCTCATATCCGCACTTATCCGTGCTTTCCGCATCCCATGATATTTCCTTTGCCTCAAGCTCTATCTCATCTCCGTCGAGGTTGTAGAAGGTAAGGGAATCGCCGGTAAGCCTTCCAAGCTGAAGATTGCCTATATAATAGACTTTCCTTGTATATTTAAGTATGGCCGGCACATCAGATCCTACAAAGGTTCCTTCATCGCTTATGCCAAGTATCATGGGGCTGTCTTTCCTTGCCACATAGACCTCTCCCGGATATTCCTTAAACATTACAGCAAGGGCATAGGTTCCCCTGATGCGGACAAGGGCATGGTTTATGGCATCAACAGGTGTCCCCTGATATTTTTTATAATAATAATCTATAAGCTTTATCGCCACTTCCGTATCAGTATCGGAATAGAATTTATAATCATGACGAAGCAGCTTTGCTTTTAACTCTTTGAAATTCTCTATGATACCGTTGTGAACGCCCACCACATTCATATCATCACTGCAGTGCGGATGAGCATTGTTTTCAGAAGGCTCCCCGTGAGTGGCCCATCTTGTATGACCTATACCGCAGGTTCCCGGGACAGCTCTTCCCTTATCGGTCTTATCCGCAAGCTGGGAAAGTCTGCCCTTGGCTTTAACTATCTCCGTCTCACCGTTTCCGTTCCTTACCGCAATGCCGGCGGAATCATATCCTCTGTATTCAAGCTTTGCAAGTCCTTCAAGAAGTATGGGTGCAGCCTGGTGCTTACCCACATATCCTACAATACCACACATAATTTTTCCTCCATTTAGAAAACTACAACTTGAAATTATACCTTATCCTGTATTTTTATGCAAAAAAAGACCCCTCACGGGGTCTTTTCCTTTCAATAAGTTCCTTTACGCCAGCATTGAAAGCAGCTTATTGCTCCTTGCAATGAACTTTGTCATCGCCTCAGGCTCAAGCGGCTCATTCTGAAGCCTTGCCAGGTCATAGAGCTGTTCGAAGAGAATATCCGAATTCTCACCGTTCTCATCCTCGAGTATCTTCTGAACCAGCTTGTTTGAGGTATTGAGTATGAGCGTCTGTCCGGTCTTTGGAAGGCTTCCCATATCCATTCCGTTCATGGCATACATCTTCATCATATCCTGCATGCGTCTTGATTCTTCGGATACGGTGAGCATGGAAGAGATATCCTTATTCTTTAATTTTTCAGCCTTTACGGTGATATTATCCTTCTTTATCACCTTCTTAAAGATCTTTTCAAGAACCTTTGTCTGAGCCTCAAGCTCTTCTTTAAGCTTCTTTGTTTCCTTTGTCTTAAGATCCTCGGTAAGTTCAGCATCGATACGCATGAACTTTACGCCCTCATTCTTGCTCTCGAGCTGCTGCATAAAGGGCTGGTCGATCGTATCCTTAAGTACCACAGCAGGCTTACCGGCCTTCTTAAACATATTGATATACTGGCTCTGCTGTACTTCATCGGTTACATAATAAACCTTCTTTTCCTTCTTTTCTTCCTCTGAAGCATCCTCATCCGAAGCAGCCTCTTCTGACCCTTCAGGGCTTACTATCTCGGATTCCACCTTGTTTCCGTCGGCATCCACAGCCTCTGACTCTTCACCTTCTTCTTTATCTACAGGCTTTACTTCAAGGCACTCGGGAAGTGTCATATATTTTCCTTCCAGATCCTTAAAGAGTATATAATCCGTCATCTTCGTGCAGAACTTATCATCCTTAAGGCAGCCGTATTTTATGAAGGGAGAGATATCATCCCAGTATTTCTCATAAGCCTCACGCTCTGTCTTACACATTCCCGCAAGTTTATCGGCAACCTTCTTCGAAATATATTCGGAAATTTTCTTTACAAAGCCGTCATTCTGAAGGGCTGATCTGGATACATTAAGCGGAAGATCCGGACAGTCGATAACACCCTTTAAGAGCATAAGATATTCGGGAATTACCTCTTTGATATTATCCGCAATGAAAACCTGATTGTTATAAAGCTTTATCACGCCTTCAATGGACTCGAATTCCATATTGATCTTGGGGAAGTATAATATCCCCTTTAAGTTGAAAGGATAATCCATATTAAGGTGGATCCAGAAAAGAGGCTCCTTATAGTCATGGAACACCTTTCTGTAGAATTCCTTATACTCTTCCTCCGTGCAGTCATTGGGGTGCTTTGCCCAAAGGGGCGTGGTGTCATTTAAGGGCACGGGCCTTTTCTTTATCTTTAATCTATCCTCGCTTTTTTCCTTTGTGGTATCTTCATTTCCGTCCTTATCCTTTGGATATTCACCGGGTATCTCTTCAAGAACGGTATCGGTATCCAGCTTTTCGGAAGCCTTTATGGTCTCTGTAAGCTCCTCACCTTCTTTATTCAGATAGATCTCATAGGGCATGAAGGAACAGTACTTGCGAAGAACATCATCCGCTTCATATTTGTTGCAGTATTTTTCGCAGTCGTCTGCAACATGAAGGATGATCTCCGTGCCAACTTCAGCTTTATTTCCCTCTTCCATTTCATAATCCGTACCGCCGTTGCAGGTCCAGTGCACGGCCTTTGCACCGTTCTTATAGGATAAGGTGTTGATCTCCACCTCATCTGCGACCATGAAAGCGGAATAAAACCCAAGACCGAAATGTCCGATTATCTGATCCTCATTTGTCTTGTCCTTATATTTTGCAATGAAATCGGAAGCGCCCGAAAACGCGATCTGGTTGATATACTGTTCCACTTCCTCTTCTGTCATACCCAGACCGTTATCCCTTACCTTTATGGTCTTGTTCTCCGGGCTTACTTCCACCTCGATCTTTCCCTTAAAGCCCTCGGGAAGGGAATATTCTCCCATCATATCAAGCTTCTTTAATTTCGTGATCGCATCAGAGGCATTGCTCACAAGCTCCCTGTAGAAAATATCCTGATCCGAATACATCCATTTCTTGATGATGGGGAAGATATTCTCACTTGAAATCGATAAACTGCCTTTTGCTGCCATTTTTAACACATCCTTTCGTTAAGTATTGCTTTTTTCTTAAAGAATAGTCTACCCCCCGTTTATTCAAAAGTCAATAGAAAATTAGCACTCATTTTAAACGAGTGCTAATAATGATCATTTTATCTGTTTTTTCTTAAAAAGAAATATACGGCGAATTTAAGATTTGTCTTAAGATACCTTGAAAACAGTCTTCCCGGATCCTGAAAGAGCCTGTACAGCCATTCCAGGCCAATGCGCTGCATAAACCCGGGTGCTCTTTTTACGGTTCCTCCATGGAAGTCAAAACCTGCACCCACTCCCAGCATAAGCGCATTTATCTTATCCTTATGCTCTGCCATCCATTTTTCCTGCCTGGGAGCTCCAAGCCCCACCCATATGATATCGGCACCGGATGAATTTAGCATATCAATTATCTCTTCGTCCTCTTTATCCGACAGTTCCTTAAACGGAGGCGAATAAAAACCCTTTATATCAAGTCCCGGGTATTTTTCGGAAAGATTCTTTTTTAAGCCTTCAAGTGTAGCGTCCGTGGAGCCGTAAAAGAAATGTGAAAGACTCTTATCCTCTGTTGCCGCAAAAAAACGCCCCATAAAATCAGGCCCCGCAACCCTTTCCGAAGGAACATTGCTCATTTTTTTAATAGCCTCTGCCACAGGTTTGCCGTCAGCAAAAACATATGCGGCTCCGTTTAAGATATCCCTGTACTGATCATCCTCACGTGCCATCACGCTGGTATGCACATTTGAAAAGCAGACATATTTTCCCACAAGTTTTTTTGCATTATCTTTTAACAGGATCACGGCGGTATCTATCATGCAGGGCGTAAACATTACCCCAAGCACATTTGCACGCCTGTCAGAAATCCCAAGCTGCAGTGTCTCAAAGGGGCCGGTCTGTCTTAAAGCTCCATGACCGGAAGGTATCCCCGCAGAGTCTATTATAAGCTGTACCCCCATCCCCTTATCCGAAAAAAAACCTGCCCAGCGCTCTGCCTTATCCCTCTTGCCCGGTGCAAATATAAGCACCTCCTTTTCGCTGCAGCCTGAAGGAAGCGCCGGTTCTCCGTCTATATCAAGCACTTCAGATATGCTCATTATCCCGTCAGACCCTTCAAAAAGAAGTTTTTTTACGTGATCCGCCTTCTCTGTTGGACTTATGAGCAGATAAGAATATTTTTTTCTTGCAAAATATCCTTTTTTCTTAAGTCTTCTGTAATATATTTCCCTTAAGATGATATCCGCTGTAACACTTAATGGGTACATGATCATGATTATAAATCTGGAAACATCAAGTATCCTGTGATTTGCAAAAAGGAAAAGCGAGCTTAAGGCCAGTATGATGAAATGATTTTTAAACACCCTTATGATGCGGTTTAAGATGTCACCGGAAAAACTGAAGGTATTATGGGCAACGCCGTACAGATACGTGATTATTATGGCCGCAAATGAAACAGTCGCAAAAAGGATATATGCGCTGTTGTTTAAATGCATCATCTGAATGAGCGTATCTGCCAGATAGCTGTAGCGTATCACAAGCGCTGCAGCAAACGCGGCAAAATATACGATCGTATCGATAAGAAGAAGTTTTCTTCTCTTTCCTCTATCCAGCATAGAAAGAAAACATGTCCTTTATGGTATCTTCAAGCTCATAACTTTTCTTCCACCCCGTATCTTTTATGAGCTTTGAACTGTCAGCTTCGAATTTCGGCGTATCGACCGGTCTGATACGGCTTAAATCTGAGCTTATCAGAGCCTTTATTCCGGTAATATCCGAAAGAATATCCGTGATCCTCTTTATGGGTACAGCATGTCCGGCGCCGGCATTGTATATCTCGCCTGCTTTTCCCTTCTTTGCTGCAAGAAGCATGGCATCCGCCAGATCTCTTACATCGGTATAATCACGTTCGATATTTACATTGCCCGCATGAAGTATGAATTCTTCCAGGCCTTCCTTCGCAGCCCTTGCAAACTGCCTGCAGAAATCGGATACGGAAAATCTGGAGCTCATTCCCGGGCCGATCTCATTAAAAGTCCTGATCGTTATGATATCCATACCGTATGCCCTGAAGTAAATATTTGCAAGCAGAGCCTGGCAGACCTTACTTGATGCAAATATATTATTCGGCACAGGCTGAAGCTCTTCAGATATGGGCATCATATCAAAGGATACTCTTCCGTATTCCTCTCCGGAACCGGCCATTATTATCCTCGGAGTATAATCATCCGTATTTCTTACAGCTTCAAAAAGATTGATCGCTCCGGTCACATTTATATCAACCGTGCTTCCCGGATCCTTCCAGGCATATCCCACTGAATTTTGAACGGCAAGGTCAAAGATATATGAAGGTCGAAGCCCGCTAAGTGCATTTTTTATGCTCTCAGGGTCAAGAACGTCCATATATATCCAGTTTATGCCTTCATGTGAACCTGTGAATTTCTCGGTCTTTTCAGGGCATATTTCATCCCCGTCCTTATAGGCCGTAGCTGTAACATTATATCCTTCTTTTAAGAGCAAAGGCGTAAGGTATCTGCCAAAGAGACTGCTCCCGCCTATGACCAGAACATTTTCATCCATATGCTCACCCTTCATCCGAAAGAATCTCCGGATTGTTTCTGTAATATTCAAGCATATCCAAAAGAGTCTGCTTTACAGGAATATGAGCCTTCCAACCGGTGGCTGCATATATCTTACTCACATCAGGGTATATCTCCGGTATATCTATCGGACGGAGTTTTTTTTCATCCACTTCAACCTTAATATCAGCCGTGCTTAAATCTGTTATCATGGACAGCAGATCTTTTATGGCCGTAGGCTCACCCCTGCCCACGTTATAGGTTTCCCCGGGAATGCCGAACTGTGCAAGGGCGGTATAAGCCTTAACCACATCACGTACATCCGTAAAATCCCTCTTCGCTTCAAGATTTCCCACTCTTATCACATTATCCTGAAAGCCTTTTTCAATACGAACAGCCTGTCTGCAGAAATCCGATGCAACAAAAACAGGCTTCTGACCGGGCCCCATATGATTAAAGCTCCTGGTCATTATCACATCCATGTCATAAGCCTTCGCATAGACATATGCCATCATATTCTGACCGGCTTTCGTCGCCGCATAGATATTTCCCGGGCGTAAAAACTGACCTTCCTTTATGGGTACGTCGTCAGGCCTTATATGACCGTATTCTTCTCCGGACCCCACCATGATCACTCTGGGGCTGTAATCCAGCGCCCTTACCGCATCCAAAAGGCAGAGCGCACCTTTTATATTTACATTGACCGTCTCAGCCGGATCCTTCCAGGATCTCGCAACAGAGCTCTGCGCGGCAAGATGAAAGATATAATGGGGATGCTCATCCTGAAGCAGGGACAGAAGCGCAGCCGGATCCAGTATATCAGCCTCCCTGAATTCATGGTTTCCCTTATCATGCTTTCCGCCTGCCCTGCCGGTAAAAGTTATTTCACAGTTAAGATCATCCGATACTGCCTTACGCAGATACGGTGCGACAAAACCACCCGCACCGGTTATCAATGCTTTCATACGGTTCCTCCGTAAAGACCTTTAAGTATATTCTCTGCATGTTTAAGCTTTTCCTTACCCGGAGTTTCAACGCCCTTAAGAGGAAAAGAGAGCCCCAAGGCTTCCCATTTATCTTCATGAACATGACTATACGGGAGCACTTCTATTTTCTCAACATTTCCAAGACTCTCTATGAATTCTCTTGTCTTTTTAAGTGTACTGTCGCTGTCATTTATACCGGGCACAAGCACCTGTCTGATCCAGAGTTTCTTTTTTATCTCCGAAAGATACTCAAAGCCTTCTCTTATGCTGTCAAATGGCCTGCCTGTAAGCTTTATATGCTCATCCGGATCAATATGCTTTATATCGGCAATGACAAGATCCGTAAGCTGCATCAATACCGCAAATTTTGAAAAGAAAGGTTCTTCCCCGGAAAAAGGCTGCAAAGATGTATCTATGCAGGTATGTATGCCTCTTTCCTTTGCCTGTCTGAAAAGCTCCAAAAGAAAATCGATCTGTAAAAGAGGTTCACCGCCGCTGACTGTTATCCCCCCGCCGTTTCTCCAGTAGCTGTGATAACGCTCCGCATGATCCAAAAGCTCCTCTGCTGTCTGCATATCATCGGTATCGGGATCCCAGGTATCGGAATCCATGCAATACATACAGCGCATGCTGCAGCCCTTTAGAAATATGACATATCTGACCCCCGGGCCGTGATGGGAATCGAAGCATTCTACGGAATGTATGCGCCCCTTAACCTCCGTGGGCTCAGCCGTTTCAAGACTAAGATCAAGCAGCATCTGCTCATTCTTTTTATCTATATCCCTGCTTATCTTAAGCAAATCATCCATAAACAAACCTGTCTTTAAACAGACAGCTCCTTATCTGACCACCGGATGTGCCAGATTCTTAAATACAGTATACTGCGGCAGCCATGCAAGCTTTACGGTTCCGGTAGGACCGGTACGCTGTTTTGCAATGATCACCTGGGCTATGCCCTTTTCATCCGAATCAGTATTGTAAACCTCATCCCTGTAAATGAACATTACAGTATCCGCATCCTGCTCTATGGCTCCGGATTCACGCAGATCCGCAAGCTGTGGTTTCTTATCCGTTCGCTTTTCCACTTCACGGGAAAGCTGTGACAGGGCGATAACAGGTATGCCCAGTTCCTTTGCAAGCAGCTTTAAACCTCTGGATATTTCGGATATCTGGTTCTCACGGCTGGCATTTCTCCCCGAATCCACACTTACAAGCTGAAGGTAATCCACCACGACAAGTTTAATATCCTGTTCTGTCTTAAGACGCCTTGCAGTGGCGCTGATGCCGCCCAAAGTAAAAACCGTATCTTTTATATACAGCCCCGACCTTGCAAGATTGCCGCTGCTCTCCGCAAGAGAAATAAAATCACTGTCATCAAGAAGACCTGTCTTGAATTTTTCGGACTCAACATTGGAATCCATTGAAAGTATTCTCTTTACGATCTCTTCACCGGACATTTCCAGTGAAAAAATGGCAACAGGCTTTCCCGTATCTATTGAAATATTTTTTGCCATGGAAAGTACAAGCGCGGTCTTTCCCATGGCAGGCCTGGCCGCCAGTATCACAAGGTTTCCCGGTGCAAAACCTGCGGTAGCCCTGTCAAGATCCGTAAAACCCGTGGCAAGGCCCGTAACCTCTCCTGCATGCTTTGCAGCATTTTCAATGGATGAAAGAGCTTCTTTCAAATAATCACTTATGGACTTTCCGTCATCCGCAAGCCCGCCTTCCACAACCTTCTTTACGGATGCTTCGGCCTTGGTAAGAATCTCGCTTACATTGCCTCTTCCTTCATAGCATGCATCCTGTATATCAGCAGCAGCCTTGATCATTTCACGAAGGGAAGCCTTTTCCCTTATCATCTTTGCATAGCTGTCAGTTTTTGATGCGCTGGTAACGGAATTTACAGCCTCAAAGATATTCTCATCGCTTGCCACTTCTTCCGGAACGCCCATATTCTTAAGCTCAGCGCGGACAGTTCCTATATCCACGGCAAGACCTCTTTTGTGAAGAGAAAGCGCTGCATCATAGATAGAACCGTATGCTCTGTAATAGAAATATTTTCCGCCCGGAAGATCATCCTTTATCATATCGATAACGGAATCATCAATAAAAAGGCCGCCTATGACAGCCATTTCCGCATAACGGTCATTTGGCATAAGCCTTTTTGCCTGTACCTGTTCCGGCATATCAAAGAGCCTCCACCGATACCTTTAAATCCGCTGTAACCTGGGGATGGAGCTTTATATTCACATGATAGATGCCAACAGCCTTTAACGGATCCTTAAGAACTATCTTCTTTTTGTCGATGTCAAATCCGAACTGTTCCTTCGACCCATCCGCTATTTCCTTTGAAGAAACCGCGCCGAAGGTTCTTCCGTTCTCACCGGCCTTGATCTTTACGGTAACGGTCTTTTCGGAAAGGACTTTGGAAAATTCCTTTGCTTCTTCAAGCTGTTCTTTTGCGATCCTTTCCTCGTTTGCGTTCTTTAATTTAAGATTATTTAAATTAGCGGCTCTTGCCTCTATCCCCTTCTTTTTTGAAAGCAGGAAATTTCTTGCATATCCGTCGCTTACTTCTACCACTTCACCTTTCTTTCCAAGGCTCTTTACATCTTCGGTAAGTATTACTTTCATCAGATTTCTCCTTCCTCAAGCATTTTATCTATAGTTTTCTTGATGATCTCTTTTGCGCCGTCTACATCCGTATCCTTAAGCTGTGCTCCGGCAGAATTGATATGACCTCCACCGCCTAATTTTTCCATCACCAGCTGCACGTTCATTTCATCTATCGATCTGGCAGATATAAAGACCTCGCCCTGATAATCCGTCATCACAAAACTTGCCTTTATACCGTTTATGGAAAGAAGCTCGTTTGCAGCCTGGGCAGCCACAACGGTGGGGCTCGAAAGGCCTTCGGCAGGGCATGAAGAAATGGCATAGCATTTTTTGTATATCTCGGCATTGCCGGTAGCTTCAGCCTTTGCCCTGTAATCAGCAGGGTCATCCCTGAAGAGCTTTCTTACCCTTGTTACATCGGCACCGCCTCTTCTTAAATATGCGGCTGCTTCAAATGTCCTCACGCCGGTCTTTGTTGTGAAATTCTGTGTATCCATCACAAGACCTGCATAGATACAATCCGCCACCACGCTGTCAAACCTCACGCCGTCATGGATGTACTGCAATATCTCCGCCACCATCTCACAGGCACTTGATGCATAGGGCTCCACATATGAAAGCGTTGCATTTTCAATAGCTTCCGTTCCCTGTCTGTGATGATCGAGGACTATTATGGATCTGCATTTTTTAAGAAGCTCGGGACACTCCGTGATGCTGGGTCTGTTTACGTCCACCACTACAAGAACCGAATCATTGCCTGCAAGGGACAGTGCCTCATCGCTGCTTATTATCGTCCCATCCTCGTAGGAAGGCGAATTCCTGTACATGTCGACCACAGGCTTTAAGGATGGTGTCACCGTATCAAGCACGATATGACATTCCTTTTTTATAACGGAGCAGGCGCTCTTTATTCCCACTGTGGATCCGAAGCTGTCTGCATCTCCGTTCCTGTGTCCCATAACAAAGACCATATCCTTTACGGATATTATCTCTTCCATGGCCTGGGCTTTAACCCTTGCCTTAACCCTGGTCATGCTTTCCTTCTGCTGGCTCTTGCCTCCGTAATAGGATACACCCTGCCTGCTCTTTACCACGGCCTGGTCGCCGCCGCGTCCAAGCGCAAGGTCAATGGCATTTCTTGCAAACTCACAATCCTGGGCATAAGAGAGTCCATCCACGCCCACACCTATGGAAAGCGTCACCGGCGTACCTGCCCCCGCCCCCACTTTCTTTACTTCCTCAAGTATCTCAAAACGCTCTGCTTCAAGTATCTTGAGCGCGCTCTTTCTTAAAATGATCAGATACTTATCCTTCTCTGTCTTTCTGACAATACCGTCAAGTCCCGAAAAATTCTTATTGACCGCGGTATCCAGATAAACGGCAAGCATGCTGCGTTTTTCCGCATCCTGGATATTTTCTATTGTTTCCTCGTAATTATCTATATATACAAGACCTGCGGCAAGGCTCTGGTCGTCTATCTCTTTAAGCGCGATATTAAGAGCCGTCTTATCAAAAAGATACATCGCGATCAGATATCCTTCATATCCTTCCCCGGGGGCACGCCCCTCTGCAAGAAGCGCCATATCCTCTAAGCTGATGCGTTTTAACCTTAAACCGTAATCCTTATCGGAAAGCCTGGCATCAATATCCACAGTCTCTCCGGCAGCGGGATATTTTTCCTTTGTAAGCCCGGGGAAAAGTACCGTTACAGGCTTCCTGTATATCTTTTCTTTTTCACCAAGCTCCTCAAAAGCCCTGTTCATCCATATCACACGGCCGTTCTCATCAAGAAGGGCATGAGGCATCTCAAGTTCTTTTAAGAGTTGTTTCTGTATCTGTCCGTATTCGGTGGCAAAGCTTATAAGCTCAGAATCTATTGCCGGTCTCGAAAAGATCGCAAGCGCCGCCACAACCCCCGTATATGTAAGAGTAAAACAACAAAGAACAAAACCCGATTCTCTGTTCAGGACAAAGATGAGAATGTTTACAAATACGAGCAGTATCCCCATCACAAGAGGAAGCTGCAGGTAAGATCTTAACCTTCCTTTTACTTTTAAACGATTCGCCATAGTGACTTATTTTACCCTATAAAGGGATTATACTCAAGTTTACAGAAAATCTGCCGTATGATATAATTTGTACCTGTTGGTTTTAATCACACAAAACGGAGGTTAACATAAGAATGAAAAAGTACATTGCTGAATTCATCGGAACATTCATACTGGTATTCATAGGATGCGGCACGGCCATGCTGGTAGGCTGTGACTCCACCTACGGCTGCGGATACCTTCTTACCGCCCTTGCCTTCGGCCTCGCTATAGTTGCAATGGCGTACGGAACAGGCAATATTTCCGGCGGCCATGTAAATCCCGCCGTATCCCTTGCCGTATTTATAAACGGAGGCATGAGCGTAATAGATCTTTGCGGATATATAATCGCACAGTGCCTCGGTGCTACAGCAGGTTTAGGCGTGCTCGCTCTCATCTTTAATCTCGGTGAGCTTGAAGACCTTACCGGCGGCTATGCCACAAACGGACTTTCGGGTGTATCGGATTCCTTTGCTGCAGGTATCATCGTTGAGACCGTTGCAACCTGCATCTTCATAATGACAATACTCGGTGTTACATCAAAGAAACAGGGACACGGTTCCTTCGGCGGTCTTGTGATCGGTCTTACCCTTACCGCAATACATATTGCCACCATCGGTCTTACCGGTACATCGGTAAATCCCGCAAGAAGCTTTGGTCCCGCTCTTATAAGCGCCATCACCGGTGACAGAACAGCACTCAGCACACTTATCGTATTTATAGCAGGACCTTTCCTTGGTGCCACCATCGGTGCTTTCGTTCACAAATTCCTTGAAAAGGAAGAGGCATAAAAACTGATCATTAACAGAAAGAGAGGTATATCATGGATATCGATAATGCAATGGAACTCTTAAACGCCAATATAAAAAGCTTTAAGGAAGATGAAGTGACAATACCCAAGGGCACCTTCCTTCTTATGCTCATTTGCTCCTTCCTCTTCGGCCTTTGCTTCGGCCTCATGCATATGCCCTCCTGCAGCGGCAAGGGAAAGGAACAGTGCTGTAATTGTCACGATGGCTGTGACTTCGAATAAAGAGAAAAAAAGCTTAAAGATAAAAAGAGCCGGAGGGATGGTCACATCCCTTACGCTCTTTTTTTTAAAGCTCTTTACAAAGCCTCTGCCTGCTTTAGAGAAAGATACTCAGAGAAAAGCAAATATGGCAGTCTTAAACCGGATAAATCCGGGATCATTTATCGATGATCAAAGAAAGCTCTCCTCTCTTTCTTTGGGTCATGCCTCAGGCTTTGAGGAAAAGCTTTTCTTTAAGGGAAAGAAATTCTCCGCCGCCCTCAATTCCTGCGAAGCCATCGCTGTATATAATGCTCTTACCGCATTAAAGATAATTGTCCCGTTTCCCGATATACTCTTCGATCTTTCAACGGAGGGCATAGCACTGCACGGGGTGTTCGGTTGTTCCCCTTTAGTCATAAAGCCCGTACTTGAAAAATACGGTATGCAGGTAAAGGAATATACCGGAAAAAGACTTTCGGATCTTCTGCTTTCGGATGAAAATAAAAATGATGCCGTATATATCTTTTCCTCCTTCAATAAAGGCATAAACCCCTTCTCAATGATCCATACCATGTGTATAAGCTGTGAAAATGATATTTACAGGGTTCATAATGATTTTGAAGGAAACCGCACATACGCCTCCCTTAAGGATGCGGTCACCTCTTACAACAAAGCTCAGTCAAGAGTGATCATCATATATGAAATTTCAGTTAAAAACTTGTAATCAAAGTTCGTTTATGATACAATAGTTAGCTGTGTGAAACCATTGTTGCGGTTCAGTTTAAAATGGAGGCTTTGTTAAATGAGATCAAACGAATCATCCGAAGATTATCTTGAGAATATACTGATGCTCAGTAAGGTACTGCCCGTTGTGCGATCCGTAGATATCGCAAATAATATGGGCTTCCGCAAATCCAGCGTGAGCATCGCCATGAAGAACCTTAGGGAAAAAGGACATATAACCGTCACTGACGCCGGATATATCTACCTTACGGAGAGCGGTAAGAAGATCGCAGAGACCATTTATGAGCGTCACAGATTCCTTTCAGCCTGGCTTACGGATCTTGGTGTCGACAAGGCTGTCGCAGCCGAAGATGCCTGCCGTATCGAGCATGTTATCAGCGCCGAAAGTTTAGATGCCCTTAAGAAATATCTGAAAGAAAACGGCTACGAGCCTGTATCCGAATAACAGAATAATACAAAAAGGTTTCCGCATATTGCGGAAACCTTTTTTAATTTAACTGATACCGTTCTGTCAGTTCAAAGGATATTTTGCGGTAAGCTCTGCAACTATAGCTCTTGCTGCAGGCACGCCGGCTTCCTTCTCATTTACGATCTTTGCGATCGCTTCTGCTATCTTATCCATATCCTCAGTATTCATGCCCCTGCTGGTAACGGAAGGTGTTCCGAGACGGATACCGCTCGTTACATTAGGCTTCTGGGGATCATTGGGGATGGTATTCTTATTTGCGGTAAGATGAGCCTCATCCATCCAGCCCTCTACTTCCTTGCCTGTAAGCCCCTGTGCGGTAAGGTCGATAAGCATAAGGTGGTTGTCCGTGCCGCCGGATACTATCTTAACACCCCTGCTCATAAGCCCCTTTGAAAGAGCCTGTGCATTATCAACTATTCCCTGACAATAGGTCTTGAAGGAAGGATCAAGAGCTTCCTTAAAGCACACAGCCTTTGCAGCTATCACATGCATAAGGGGACCGCCCTGTATTCCGGGGAATACCGACTTGTTAAACTTATATTCCTTTGCCTTCTCTTCACTCGAAAGGATAAGACCGCCTCTGGGTCCTCTTAAGGTCTTATGTGTGGTGGTTGTAACCACATCCGCATAAGGTATGGGTGAAGGATGAAGCCCTGCAGCCACAAGACCTGCTATATGAGCCATATCAACCATGAGCACTGCTCCAACCTCATCGGCAACCTCACGGAATTTCTTAAAGTCTATGGTCCTTGCATATGCGGAAGCACCTGCGATGATCATCTTCGGCTTTGCTTCCTTTGCGATCTCCATAAGCTTATCATAATCGATGAAACCTTCATCATTTACGCCGTAAGGCACGATATTGAAATAAGTTCCGGAAATATTTACCGGTGAACCGTGTGTAAGATGTCCGCCGTGATCGAGATTCATACCCATTATGGTATCTCCGGGCTTGCAGATCGCAAACTGAACTGCAAGATTTGCCTGTGCTCCGGAGTGAGGCTGTACATTTGCATAAGTGCAGCCGAAAAGCTCTTTTGCTCTCTCGATGGCAAGTGTCTCAACCGTATCCATATTTTCGCATCCGCCATAATAACGCTTTCCGGGGTACCCCTCAGCATATTTATTGGTCATCACGCTGCCCATTGCTGCCATAACAGCATGGCTCACCCAGTTTTCCGAAGCTATCAGTTCGATATGATCGTTCTGTCTTGCAGATTCCTTTTCAATGGCTCCTGCGATCTCCGGGTCGACAGCCTTAAGCTCCTCCATAGAATACATTTTGTTTTCCTCCTGATTTTTTTGATACTGTTTCCTATTTTACTTTATATCCCGTTTTTTTTAAAGCTCTGTATTTTCGGGATCATTTTCACTTTGCACCAAATACCTGTTCCGCATATCTGACGGATCCCATGGCATCCTTTGAATAATGATCTGCCCCTATCATATCCGAGTATTCGGGAGTAAGAACGGCACCGCCCACCATCACAAGTGTTCCCGGGCATTCTGTCCTTAGCAGCTTTATCGTCTCCTCCATGGAAGGAACAGTAGTGGTCATAAGAGCGCTCAATCCCACAAGTTTTATGCCCTCATCCTTAGCTGTCTTTACTATCAGTTCCGGAGGGACATCCTTTCCCAGATCCAGTACTTCGAAATCATAATTCTCAAGAAGTACTTTTACGATATTTTTACCGATATCGTGTATATCGCCTTTTACCGTGGCAAGTATTATCCTGCCCTTTGGAGCTCCCTTCTTACCCTCTTCATCAAGCTTGCGCTTTATCACTGCAAATGATGCCGCGGCAGCTTCCGCGCTCATAAGGAGCTGGGGAAGGAACATGGTCTTTTTTTCAAACCCCCTGCCGACTATATCGAGAGCCGGAATAAGGGCCCCGTCTATGATATCAAGACCGGATGTGCCTCCCGAAAGCATCTGTTCCGATAAGAGCCCGGCCCTTTCCTTCATGCCCTTTACGACAGCCTCCACAAGCGGCAGCTTGCTGTCATCTTTTATATCAGCATAAAGCGCATCTTTTTTTACAGGCTTTGTCTCCACTCCGGAAGCTGCAGCAAAAGACCGGCCATACGTTCCTTATATGCGCCTGCATATTCAATGTAATCCATGCAGTTCTCATCATAAAGATTCAAGGCATTAAACGCCCTCCAGGACTTCATCATCTCCTCCGAAGCAGGATTCATTATCGCTGCCGAAAGTCCGTTATGCATAGCTTCAACAAAGAATGCCGAATTGATAAGATCCCTTTCGGGAAGCCCGAAGGATATATTTGATACACCAAGGCTGGTATGGCCCTTTAATTCATCCCTTATAAGACGCAGAGCCTCAAGAGTGACCTTTGCGGAATCAGGTTCCGCGGATATGCTCATGGCAAGAGGGTCTATGATGATATCCTTCTTTTTTATGCCGTATTTTGCGGCTTCATCATACATTTTTTTTGCGATCTCAAGGCGGCCTTCCGCAGTCTTTGGTATCCCCTCCTCATCTATGGTAAGAGCTACTATAAGGCCTCCGTATTTCTTTGCGAGGGGAAATACCATATCCATGACTTCTTTCTTTCCGTTTACGGAATTTATCATGGGTTTTCCGTTATAGATCTTAAGGGCACGCTCCATCGCTTCCCTGTCCGTGGTATCGATCTGCAGCGGCAGATCCGTAACACCCTGAAGCTCATATACAGCCTCTTCCATCATTGCAGGTTCATCTATCTCCGGAAGTCCCACATTAACATCTAAGACCTCCGCACCTTTATCCTGCTCATCCAGGCCCACCTGCAGTATATGATCGATATCATGAGCCCTTAAAGCCTCTTTAAAGCGTTTCTTTCCCGTAGGATTAATACGTTCTCCTATGAGCACCGGACGCTTCCCGAAGGTTACAGCCTTAGAAAAAGATGTTATCACAGTTTCATTCTTTTCAGAAAGCGGCACAGGCTTAAGACCCTCCCGCTCTATGGCATCCTTCATGGCCTTTATATGCGCCGGTGTCGTACCGCAGCATCCTCCGAGCACCCGTGCGCCGGCCTTTGCTATCTCAAGCATGGAGGCAGCAAAATCATCCGGTCCCACATCATAGACCGTCTTTCCGTTCTCTGTCCTCGGAAGACCGGCATTAGGGCTTACGACCACAGGGCAGGATGCATGCTCCGCAAAAGAACGTACAATACCGGTCATCTGATCCGGGCCAAGGGAACAGTTTACTCCCACTGCATCCGCACCCAGGCCTTCAGCCACAGATGTAACGATAAGCGGCGACGCCCCTGTCATCAGCTTTTCGCTCTCATCAAAAGCGCAGGTAAGCATCACCGGCAGACCGCTCTCCTTAGCGGCAAGCACGGCAGCCTTTGCTTCGTAGATGTCCGTCATGGTTTCCACAAGTATGAGATCGGCACCGTTCTTTACACCTTCGGAAACCACTTCCGAAAAAAGCTCATATGCCTCATCAAAAGACAGATCCCCCAGAGGTTTTAAAAGATGGCCTAAAGGACCAATATCCAGAGATATGTATACCCTTTCTTCCGGAAATGCCCTGACAGCAGCACCGGCATTATCAAACGCTCCCTTTATCACCTCGGATAAGGAATGTGTCCCGGGGATCTCTTTTTTGCCTGTATGCATGCCCCTGTATTTAAGTGCATTTGCTCCGAAGGTATTTGTCTTTATTATGCGGGATCCTGCTTTGATATAATCTTTATGTATCCCCTGTATCACTTCGGGGTGTGAAAGATTCCATTCCTCCGGAAGCTCGCCCGGCTTAAGCCCGGCCTCCTGAAGCAATGTACCCATGCCGCCTTCAAAATATACAAAGCCTTCTTTTATCTCATCAAGTATGTTTTTCATCTTTCTGTCTCGTATCCGCCCGTCTTTTTGGTGTCACCAATGCCTATTATGGCTGTCACCGATTTTTCCGGAGCCATGATAAGCGTATCCATTAATGTGATGCCTGCATTTTTTGCGGGATCTAAAAGCCTGAATATTCCTTTTTGTGTATCAAGGGGAAGATCCCCGTATCCGGGGCTGAAGCGCATCCTTAAAAATCTGCCTTCCTTAAGCGCATCCTCTTCCAGTTTTTTATTTAAACTGTCACAGACCGCCTCCACCGCAGCTGCACCTGCCGCCTGAAGGATGGCAGTATCCGCCACCGATCTTGCCAGAGTCCGGTGTAAAAGCCTGTCAAATCCTGTTCCTATGGTTGCAGCAAAGATATATACTTCATTGCAGCCTTTAATATGCCTTGAAAGCACCCCGCTCCCTACCGTTCCGAAGGGAAATTTTATCTTTTCTTCAAAGATCTCTATCCCGTATCTTCCGTAACAGGCCTTTGGAGTAACGATCTTCCTTACTTCCTCCACAGCTTTTTCTATGCGCTGCTTATCCTCAGGTGCGGGAATATATCCCCCGTACCCCAGGTAATGATCAACAGTCCTTAAATCTATATTAAGGTCTTCAGGCTTTATTGAATATCTGTAAACCGGAGTATCAGACATTTTCTTCTTTTCTGCAGGAAGGTATGATACATGAAAGATTCTCCTGAATCTTTGCAGCGACATCCGGCCTGTTCATGGTATAGATATGAATATGCTCTATCCCGTTTGCCAAAAGATCGATGATCTGATCCGTTGCATAAGCTATGGCAGCCTGCTTTAAAGCTTCGGGATCGGAACCGTACCTGTCAAGTAAAGCTACATAGCGCCTGGGTATAAAAGCCTGTGAAAGCTTTATTATACGGCTCATCTGCCCTGCTTTTGTAACAGGCATTATACCTGCCGTTACCGGAAGTGTGATGCCCGCATCTCTTAAATGATACATGTAATTAAAAAATAAGGAATTATCAAAAAACATCTGGGTCGTAAGGAATTCACAGCCTGCTTCCTGCTTTCTCTTTAGCCCCTCTATATCCGCCTTAAGATCAGCCGATTCCGGATGGCCTTCCGGATAGCATGCACAGCCTATGCAGAAATCCCCGTATTTTTTGATCACCGGTATAAGCTCGCTTGCATGCTTGTATATCCAGTCGTCAGTTCCTTCCACACCTTCCGGGAGATCGCCTCTGAGCGCCAGTATATTCTCCACTCCCTGTTCCTTTAAAAGTCCAAGCTGGTTCTTTATGCTCTCTTCCGAAGCATTAACACAGGTTAGATGTGCAAGAGCTGTGACACCTCTTTTTTCAACTTCTCCCGAAAGCTCTGCGGTATATTTTCTGGTACCGCCGCCTGCTCCGTAAGTCACACTCATAAAATCCGGCTTAAGCTCCGCAACTTCTTTTACGTTTGAGATTACGCCTTCATAAGCCGCTTCTGTCTTGGGAGGAAAAACCTCGAATGATAATGTTGCCTTTCCTGTCTTATATATTTCGGATATCTTCATTTATGTCTCATCCTTTCCGTGTAATATCTGTTTTGATCTATAGTTTTTTTACCTTAATCTGTCCTTTTCAAACTGACTTCTTGTAACAAGAGTCTTTTTAATGAATGCAAGCCTCTCATCAACGGATTGCTCCGAGGGTTCCATGCCAAGGGAAAGCTCCATGGGCGTAAGCAACTGAGGCGTAAGCATGGGACCGATTTCATGCAGCACGGATAATTTATCTTCAACAGTCTCTGCATCCAGGAATTTAATGAGGTTAGGATCGGGTATATCTTTTGCTTCATCCTCAAAAACTTCCTCTGCCTTAGACTCAGACTTTTCCTTAGTATCCGACTCTTCCGGTTTTATATATGTAGCAGCCACCTCTCCGTCCCATTTAATAAGGGCAAAGCGCTCCTTCTGCATCACATCCGGATATTTCTTTCTGTCCACATCGCTCATAAATTCCCGAAGGGATCTTACAAACATCTGATAAGGAGGGTAAAGTGCCTGATATACCACAATATCTCTGCCGTCAGAGGCATCCTTTGCAAGTGTTATCACCTGATAATCCTTTCCCTTAAAATGACGGTATTTCTCAAACGGTCTGGGATCCTTACGCATCTGTTATCTCCTCCCTTTCTAATTCCCCGGTATGTCTTGCATCTGCATCGCTTTTTGCTGCGGCAGCCACTTCCTCTATGCCCGAAAGCGCGTCAAAAGGCGCAAACTGCGCCGCCCGCTGCTCTGTTGACATCGGCATATGTTTCTTTGATACCGGTGCATCCATATAAAGTATGGACTCGTATTTTTTAAAATCAGGATTCAAAATACCTCCCCTCTCCCCCCAAAAAATATAGCATTTATTATACTAAAATAGTCAAACACTGACAATCATCACGATTTATTCAAGTCATATTCAAAATATGATAAAATCATTTCTATGGCATTTAAGAAAGAGATAAAAGATACTTCCCATTATGTACGGGATGATATAAAGAGCGGTAATTTTAAGAGATTCTACCTGCTAAGCGGTGATGAGACCTATTCCAGGGATCTGGATTTTTCATTGCTGAAAAAAGCCCTCATGCCGGAAATGGCAGAAATGAACTTTTCCGAATTTGACGGTCGATTCATGAAAGGCGCTGCCCTTTGTGATGCCATCATCGAAGCCGCAGATACACTTCCGTTTTTTGCAGAGAAAAAACTCATAAGCGTAAGCTTCTCAGGCTTCTTTAAAAAGGCAGACGAACATTTTACCGAATATATTAAGAAAATGCCGGAGTCGACCATCCTTATCTTTAAGGAAAACGAGTGTGACAAAAGACTTTCCCTTACAAAATATTTCGACAAGGAAGGCAGACTCTCTGAATATCCAAAGACTCTTGAAGGCTTAAGGCGTCCCATCCTTACCATACTGGCAAAAAACAAAAAACAGATACGCCCTTCCACTTACGAACGGCTGATAGATAAAGCAGGGCTTGATATGGAATTCATAAGCCATGAGCTTGAAAAGCTCATAGCCTATACGGAAGGCCGCGAAGAGATAACGATAGCAGATGTGAATGCTGTGGTAAGCGACCGCACGGAAGAGGATGCTTTTGCCCTCACCAATGCAATGGCGGACAGAAATAAGAAAGCCGCCCTCGATGCCCTTTATGACAAGCTTCGCCTTGGAACAAATATGTTCGGCATACTTACAATGCTCTACCACCAGTTCAATACCCTTCTTATCATAAAGGAAGCACAGGCAAAAGGTATCTCAAACGAGGAATTAGCCGCAAAGCTTAACTATAAACCCTATGCGGTAAAACAGCGGGCAGAAGCGGCCGCACGGTATACTTTTAAAGAACTTACGTCCTTTATAAATGACTGCGCCGTGATACAGGAAAAAATAAGGACCGGTGAGACCGATCCCGAATTTGCGGTTGAACGCCTGATAATAAAATACAGCAGCCGCATAAAGGCTGAAATATAAAAATCCCCCGCCGCACCCTGTCATCCCGAGCGTCAGCGAAGGATCTGTCTTACCTTATCTTATTTTATTTTCCCGAATAAGCTATGGCCTGAAGTGCCGAGAAATTAGTCCTTATATTTGAATGATACCCGTCATTGGTGGTAGCAAGGCTCATATCGAGATAGTTCTCTTTCCTTGCCTTATCATCATTATCATAGAAAGTCACATCATAGAGATGCCAGCCGTCACTTTCAAGTATGGCAGACCAGGCATGCTCATCATTTGTCACAAGCTTGGTATCCTTATGTACCGGAGCCGCGCAGGTATAATCAACAGTACCAGCCGCATTGAAAGGAAGGTAATTAACCATTGCATCGAATGCCGTCGCATAGGTGGTGCAGACACCCTTCCCTTTTGTAAAACAGCTCATGGCATTCTGATAGGATATCAGTGTCTTCCTGTCAAGCATGGAGCTGTGATCATAAGTCATATGATCCGCTATCCAGTCAGCCGTAAGCTTAACTGCATTCTGCTTCGTGCTGCCCGCGGGAACTATAGCCGGCATATTCTGAGCCAGCCAGGAATTTGTCTGGGCATGCATGGTCTGCAGTGTCTGTACATCAGCAGCAGAAAGCACCATTGTATAGGTACCGCCCTTATGAAGGAAACGTACATTGAGATACGAAAGACCGCCCGCTTCTTTATAAGCGGAATCCATGATCGCAAGACCCGTACGGTATGATGTCTCTATATCCGCAGCTTCCGTGCCTGCAACAGCATAGTATCCGTCCTGAACGGGAACAAACTGCACGGTGGTAGTTGTATTATCTGCGGCAAGACAGGGCGAAAAAGAAAACAAAAAAACAGAAGAGGAAAATAACAGGCCCGTGATCAGTTTCTTAATGAATTTCGACATAAAACCACGCTCCTTTCCTTTCTGTCTCCAAAAATCCTGTGTTCATTTTAACACATAAAAAATACATTTGCAAGTCAAAACGAACAACCGTTCACAAGATCAGATCTCTGTGCTGTTCCTGCTTACAAGCGTATATCCATCCCTGTTATACCACTGTCTGCCCTTTGATCTGGTAAAAAGAGGATCCCATGTGCGGCCATCAACTTCTATCCACGCATGCTGTGTGTCATCATTTAAATAAACCGTCCCGAAATCCAGTTCCGTATAGAGATAGCCCAGAGCCGCAGATAAAGCCACACAATCCCCGCCCCTTACAGTCTGGTCTCCGTAGGCATCAAGTATGTTATTGGCATAATGGGCATCATAGCAGGCATATCGTCCCCTGTAATCCTTTAAAGGATATTCTTTTAATACATAAGGGCAGCCGGCTATATACTGATAGCATTTTTCCTGCTTCTCTTCAAGTGTATCTTCGGGATCCGTGAGATTCTGTACAGTAAGCCTTGCTGCAATGAGTAAGGGAATCTTTTCCTTTGCATATTCATCCATCACGGCTCTTCCATCCTCATCAAGGCTTATGCCGTTTACCACCGTATCCTTCTTAAGGATACCATCAGACCTCCCGTAATAATAATACCCGTCATCAATATGATACCAGCCGTGGCGGCTCCCTTCCTCAGGTACTTCCACTTTTGTCCGGTAAGATACCGCCGCCGCTTTTTCAAGCTTCCTGCCATTCTTTATATATGCTTCTGTCATATAAGTTCCGGCATTCAGATGATCAAAGACATCGCATACAGCACTGAAGCTGCCGTCTTCCTCATATTTACCTTCATATACGACAATATCATCCCTGGAATTTACTATGCTCCAGGTATAGAACTTTACTCCGCCGGCATTCTCAGGAACACCATCAAGGTTCAGTCTGTAAAAGCCGTTGCCCTCATCCGTAACTGTAAGATCAAATCTTTCTGCATCTTCCTCCGCTCTGGCCATAAGCGGAAAAATGGTTAACATAACAAGCATCAGGGCAAGAAAAACAGTAACCCGCTTCATTTGATACACCCCCAAAAAAAGAAAGAAATGTATGTATATGCATCTCCTTCCACTATATGTTGTATTCTAGCATAAGTTCACATAAAAAAACACCCCGGAATCGCTTCCGGGGTGGAAAACTTTTTAATACTTTTTTGTTTTATTTTCCTGCCTTTGCAGTAACTATAACGCGGATCTTGGTCTTCTTTCCAAGATATTCAACAGTAACGGCAGTCTTCTTCTTTGCATCAGGATTCTTTGCAACAAGCTTTCCGTCAGCACCTACAAATACAAGTTTCTTATTTGCAGAAGAGAAACCTGCGAGTTCGTTACCCAGCGCCTTATCTGTAGCAGCATTCTTTACGATAAGATTTACACTTGCATCCTGAGGGATGGTAAGAGTATTCTTCTCGAAAGTTACGCCTGAAGGAAGCGCGGTATTTCCGGAAACAACATTGTTTGCGCTTGCCTCGTTGAGGCTTGCATCAGATGCCACACCTTCTATGCTTACAGCGAGCTTCTTGATATCCTTTGTCTTTGCGCCTACCACTATGGTAAGAGGATAGGAAACATCAGGATTACCGAATGCATATACGTTCATGCGTATCTTTACAGGTGCAGCGGGAGCCTTCTTTACCGTAAGTTTAAGCTTACCCTTGCCCTCAAGCTTGCTGTATACCTTGTTGACAGAGGAATCGCCCTCGATATTTACGTAGGATGCGAAATTAGCCTCATCTGCCGCAGATACAAAACTGTACTGAAGTCTCTTGTTTGCGTTCTTGTCCTTCTTGTAATTTGTCTTATCCACGAAGCTGTAATTAACGGTCTTACCCTTGCCGGCCTTATCTCCGATGAAGACTGCCTCTGTCTTGGGGAAGAGAACTTCGGGATTGGTATTTACGTTTACGGTCATAGTGTATTTCTTTGTCTTAGTCTTGCCTTTCTGGGTGCCGGTAACAGTGATCTTTATCTTTGCCTTGCCAGCAGCCTTTGCGGTGATGGTTCCGTTTGTATCTACGCTGAATATTGCAGCGGCCTTTGCATTTGCAGCCTCATAAGTATAAGAAGCAGGTACAAATCCCTTCTTGATATCCTTCTTAAGCTTAGCGCACTGTGTTGCAGGATTGATGGTATAGCTTGTTGCCTGATTGTACTTTGCATTTCCCGCAGGATAGAGAACATAGCTCTGTGTCTTGTCATAATAGATGCAGTCAGCGGAAGCATCCTCTACGCTTATCTCTTCCTTGCCGTCAGAGAAGCGGATATTCTTTGAAGTATATCTGTATCCGTAATGCTCATCCTTATAATCAGCTTCAAGATAGAAGTCATAGAGCTCTGTGATATCCATATTTGCGGCTTCCATAGCCTTTCTTACCTTATCGCCGAAGGTGTAATATGTTCCCTCAGTGCTCTTATAGCTTGTATCTTTTGCAAGATCCTTAAGTTCGAAGCTTACCTTCTGAGCCGTATCATTGCATGCGGTAAGTGTAAGCTTCACATTCTTTGCGTCATTTATCACGTATATATGATATACACCGTCATAATAAACCTTGTTGTCAGATCTGGTATAGTTGCTTGAATAGATATCTATAACCATGGTGCCGCTTATATAGACCTGAACTTCCTTACCGTAAGCCTTTTCCGTATCAGTCTTATAAAGATCCCCGAGGCTGTATCCCCAGTTGGTCGAATATCCGTCTTCGCTCTTTATCTCACCATACTGATAAGCCACAGGAGTCGTGCTGTCACTCTTCTTTGCAACCTTGATGTAATAATATTTCCTTACATCCTCTTTCTTGATATCGCTTATCTTGTAAGAATGATAAGTCTTTACCGTTTTGCTGTCACCTGTCGACTTAAGAGTCCAGTTCTGCTTCTCATGATCAGATGTTGCATCGTAAACACTTATCTCAAGATCATCATCCTTAACAAGATTTACAGTGTTGACAGTCAGTTCAAGATAATCTCCATCCGTAGAAAAACGATAATAAATATAGTTATTCTCAAGTACCAGCCTGTCTGTAACGAAAAGCTTCCTGTTCTCCTGGGTATATTTATCTACGGTAAAGTCTACAAAATAGCAGCCCTCAGAAAAATCTTTTCCTTCGATCACAAACTCTGCATTGTAATAGGTATAGCCGCCCTTTGATGCGGATGCGTCCTTCTTAAGTGAAACAGACAATGTCTTTAAGGTCTTTGCGTCATCGCCTGATCCGTCTTTGATCGTAAGGGTTCCCTTTGAAGGAGCTTTGATGGTATCCTCGCTGCTTCCGTCGCGTACCTGGAATTTAACATAAAGCTTTCCTTTGGTTCCTGCTACCGCACCGTCGGATGTACCCCATGCGTCATAATATGTCTTTCCGTCCTCGGAGATATCCCACCAGTTATCAATATAATCTGAATAATATGATCCCGAAGATGAACTCTTGGATATTCCGGTAAGTGCTACATAATCATTTGTCTCCTTACCGTCAACCGTTGCTGTAAGATAAGCGTTGTAATATTTATCAGGTATGAATTCGGTTTCCTTGCCGGGCTGTAAAAGTCTGGCGATTATCTTATCTTCGCCTTCAACTGTCTTTGCCTTGCATTCTGCGATAGTTGTCTTTTTTGTACTGTCGGAATAGATCGTAACTGCAACATCCTTACCTGCAGCGATGATATCCGACACATAGAATTCCAGACTGTTGGTAAGGCCGTTATAAGCAAAATCATAAAGTGATACAGAAGCTGATGAGCTGTATAATGAAACACTTCCGCTCTTTACAAGCATCTTTGACTCATCCTTTGAAGAAATGTTGATCTTAATCCCCTCAATATCCTTATTGTCGCTCCAGTCCTTCTTCTCAAGCTTTACAAGATAAGAGCAGGATGTGCTGCTTGTAGCATAATGTTCATAAAGTCTTCCTTCTATGAATTCCAGCTTTCTTTCCGCACCGCTTTTATCCGTTGCGCTGAATTCAAGATATTCGGGATTTATGGCAGTTCCCGAAAGCTGAAGATAAATATACTTCCCGTTCTGGGCATAATCTGAAGCATTCCATGCGCTATTAACAATACCAGCATCAGAGAGTGTCACTTTTGCCACATTATCGATCTTAACAGCCTCACCGTTATCACCCTTTACATTGGCGATAAGAGTATGCGATCCGGCAACAGGGAAAAGGCTGTTCACTTTAAGCATTGCATAGCTTTTATATTTAATTGAATCAAATCCGAGATAGTTTACATTTACATTCTTAAACACCGGGTCATTGGCATATCTGGGATCAGGATCATACATCAGAGTGCCCATCTCATCGACACCGCTTACATATCCGCTGGCATCCTCAAATACAAGATCTACCATATCCCTGCCGCTGAAATTATAGACACTAAGAGAAATATCCGATGTGTCATATGCACTGGTCACTATGTTTGAGCTTGCTTCCCATTCGTAATTCTCGGGATTCTGCACAGCCACAAGCACTTCACCTTCATTGCTGAAATTAACGGCGGAATTCTCAGATACCACCTCATCGCCGTTCTTAAGGGTAACCTTGTAGGTGCCTACCGTGATCCCGGCATCAGCAACAGAATAATAATTATAATAAGAATAAGGCTTGCTTAATTCCTTTGTTACCGTTTTTCCGCCGGCTGCAGGTGTAAATTCCGCGGTAAGAGTGCTGTTTACATAAGACGGTCCCTGTACAAAGAAAGGCATCGTACCTCCGGTAATATAGTAGGTCTCAGCCATCTTGTAGTTGCTTTCATTTGCACCCAGGTTCTCATACTCCGTAGTTACATCCGGCTCACCGTATTCATTAAACAACGGTGCAACGGCCTCTTCACTTCCATCCTCGGGAAATGCATTCTCTTCCGCATTTACAGGAGATACGCCTGCATTATTCGCCGCAGCAGCGGTAAAAGGCAGGTCGCCTGCAATGAGGACGGCGGACAGCAATGCTGCCAGTATCCTTTTCTTCATTCCTTTCATTCCTCCTTCTTGGGTTTTGAGCAGCGGAATCTCATCCGCTGAAATATAAAAAACGCGTCCGGACCCCCGCAGCCCGAAACGCATTCATTCTAAACCTGCTAACCAATGCGGTCAATAGGCATTTTTCACAATTTCTTCACAATTTCAAGATAAATCTTTTGCGTGACCGGTTCACCCCTTTCAATGTCATGCGGGCAGGGCTTCCCGAGCATATCTTTTAAATATACCGGCTTTATCCCGTTCCCCGGTCTTATGCTCCTTACATTTTCTTCTGTTATAGGCTCACCCTTTTTTATATCCTTCACCGCAAAAAGGCTTCTCCTGTATACAAGTGAGTTCTCCTCCCCCCTGCTTAGGCTGTAATCAGGGCCCTTCTTTATCTTTTCGGCAGCCCTTACCGCCTGCACCATCCCGGCATATTCGGAAAGAGTCATGCTGAAAGCATCATCCGCACTCTCAACACCTTCCAGCTTTACATGTTTCTCCACCACGCATGCACCGAGACTGACTCCCACTACAGCCCCGAGGAAACCTTCGCTGTGATCTGAAAGACCTACCGGAAGCTTAAAACGCTCCATCATATCAGGGATATTACCCAGGTGCATATCCTCCCAGGGTGCCGGATATTCACTGCAGCACTTAAGCAGCACGATATCATCATTTCCGGCTTCCAGACAGGCATCCACAGCTTCTTTTATCTCCTCAAGGCTTCCCATGCCGCAGGAGATGATCATGGTCTTTTTCTTTGAAGCCGCATAGCTTATAAGCGGTATATCCACCAGTTCAAAGCTGGCTATCTTTATGGCTTCACAGCCCATATCCGCAAGAAAATCCACAGCCTCCCTGTCAAACGGGGTGGATAAAAAATCCATCCCGTACTTTTCGCATTCCTTCTTTATTTCCGCCTGCCATTCGTAGGGAGTCCCTGCCTCCCTGTAAAGATCATAATAGGTCTTTCCGTCCCAGAGCCCGCCGTTATCGATCTTAAAATATTTCTTATCGCAGTCTATCGTAAGGCTGTCGGCTGTATAGGTCTGAATCTTTAAACAGTCTGCACCGGCCGCCGCCGCTCCCCTTATTATCTCAAGGGCATGTTCAAAGCTTCCGCCGTGATTGGCGCTCATCTCGGCTATCATATATGTATGCCCGTTCCTTATGCTTTCATGTAATCTGAACATATATTTCTCCCTGTCTTATTTTCCCAAAGACGTAAATAATAGTAAATTTGAGTATATGTGGGAAGTTTTAATTAATTATATGACATTTTTTATCATATAACAGCCTCTGATTTGATATAATGATACAGGGAAAAAAACACAAAATCCGGATCGTATTTTTCTGAATAAGAGATCCTTAAATCTGTGTTCTAAAATATGGGAAACGGGGGGCACATTATGAATAATGAAAACAAAAAATACATGCTCATAGTAGATGATTCAAAGACAAACCGTGCTGTTCTGCGCGGTATTTTTGAAAATGATTACATCTGCGCTGAAGCATCTGACGGACTTGAAGCCTCCATCCTGCTTGACAGGCAGGATTTCTCGGTGGTCATACTCGATCTTAACATGCCACATATGGATGGTTTCGAACTTTTAGATCATATGCAGGCCACAGCTGATCTCAAATCCATCCCCGTCATAATAAATACCCAGTTTGGTCAGGAAGAAAACGAACTCAAGGCCCGTTCCAAAGGTGCCATGGATTTCATTACCAAGCCCTACAATCCTGAGATTGTCAGACAGAGAATACATAATATACTTGCAGCTCTCGAACTTGAGAGAGCTGTTATAGAGACTGAGGCAGATAAACGATCATACGAAAAGATGAAACGCCTCGTTGAAAACGACACTCTGACAGGTCTTTATTCCGAGCACGGCTTCTGTAGCTATGCAGACAGACTGCGTATGGAAAATCCGGGCAAGAATTACACCCTGCTTCGATTTGATATCGATCATTTCAAGGCTATAACCGAGATTTTCGGTCCTGACAGATCATCAAGAGTACTTATAACCATTGCAAGGAAACTTAAACACGATATAGGAAAAAAAGGTGTCTGTGGAAGAATAGGCGCAGATATCTTTGTGGTATGCTTTGAAACAGGCACGATAGACATGGGCCGCTTTATAGAAAGCCTGGAGGAAGAGGCCGGTGAATCATTAAGCGGTTATACCATAGCCATGTATTCCGGCTCCTACCCCATGGATTCAAACGATACTCCTATTAGTATAATGATAGACAGAGCCGGTCTTGCAATACAGCAGAATAAAGGAAATTATACCAACAGGCATATAAATTACAATACGGATCTTAAGGACCATATACTTGAAGAGCAGTCCCTGATCCATGATATGGAACAATCAATAAAAAACAAAGAATTTGTCATACGTATTCAGCCCATCTACGATATAAAGACAGGAAAGATAGTAACTGCAGAGGCCCTGGTCCGCTGGAATCATAAGACCCGCGGTCTCCTTTCACCTGATCATTTTATTCCCGTTTTTGAAAAAAACGGCATGGTGGCTGCGCTTGACCATTACGTCTGGGAACTTACCGCATCCTTACAAAAGAAAATATCAGACTTAGGGATTACACCGCCCCCTGTAAGTGTAAATGTCTCAAGAGTAAACCTCTTCCTCCCCTCACTTGCCCAGGATGTATTGGATATAATAAATAAATATGAGCTGGATCCTTCACTTATAAAGCTGGAGATAACAGAGAGCGGACGTACAAGAGACAGGATAAGGCTGGACGAAGCCGTAGGAAAACTTAAGGATGCAGGCTTTACCATCGTAATGGACGATTTCGGCACGGGTTATTCCTCTCTTCAGGTGCTTAAGGATCTGCCGATCGATGTGGTAAAGATCGATATGAATTTTGTGGCATCCCTTGCCGATTCAAAGAAAAGCGCCATCATAATCAAACACATGTCGCAGATGGCCAGAGAAATGGGACTTACTGTTGTGGCCGAAGGCGTGGAGACAAAGGATGAACTGAAATACCTTCAGAGCGTGGAATGTGACCAGATACAGGGGTACTATTTTTCAAAACCGCTTACCGTGGAAGAGTACATGGAAAAGTTAAAGGATTGATATGAACTTTGAAGATTATAAAGAAAGCAATGAGCCTGCCGCCGGAGAAGAATTAAGCGGCTATCCTGTCGGCGTTTATTATATTGACACCGACAGGATGTATATGCATAAAGTGCTTCCACATTCCCACCCCGAGCTCGAGCTTCTTTTTATACGTGAAGGAAGCGCTCGCGTTTTTATATCAGGTGAAAGCTTTATTCTTTCTTCAGGTGACGGTCTTTTCATTAATTCTGAACGCATCCACTCCATAGAAAGCAGTACCGTCACGGATTCCTGCGTGATGTTATCCGTACTCTTCGACACCTCATATCTCTTTGAGGATGAAAATTCTTTTCTTTCCGTAAAATATATGAAGCCTTTAAAAGATGATCCTGCCCTTCCTTTTATCAGACTGAATTCCGGAGAGGAAAACGGCATACGCATACTTTCATATCTTAAGGAACTTCTTGATGAGAACCTGGGAAGAGCTTACGGATACGAGCTTAAGACAAAGAGCCTTTTATGTGAGCTCTGGATGTTGCTTTTAAGCTTAAAGGCAGGTATTCCTTCGGATCCTCTCAAAGCCTCCTCGCTTCTTACGGATGAAAAAAGAAGTATAGATATGATGAGCTTTATGAAAAAAAATCTGAGGAAAAAGCTCACTCTTGAAGATATTGCCGCCTCTGTAAATGTAAGCCGCAGTGAATGCTGTCGATGCTTTAAGCGCTGCACCTCAATATCCCCCTTTGACTATCTTCAGGATATAAGGATACACGAAGCGGCATCACGTCTGCAGAAAAGCAAGACAGCCCTGTCCATGCAAAAGCTTTCCGCCCAGACAGGCTTTGCCTCGCCCAGCTATTTTAACCGCATATTCAAAAGCCGTACTGCTCTTACACCTCTTGAATACAGGCAGCTCATCAAAAAAAGCCACAGGGATGCATTAAATCCCTATGGCATACCCTTAAACAGGCTCTGATCACTTTACTCTCTTTCCCACAACCACAAATCGCCCGTTTTCCGTATGATAAGCGCAGGTTGAAAGCGTGATGAATTCATCCCCGAAGGATGCTTCCACTCCGGTATCATAAAGTGAAAGCTTTTTTATATTCTTATAAAAATCATCGAATTCCTCTTCGTTTTCTGCATTGAAAAAATTGTAATACTTAAATACGTCCTCATCCTTTTCATATACCTTTGAATAAAAGGCACTTATCAGTTCATATTCCCTTCTTTCATACAGGGAATCAAAACAGATGAGATGATGTTCCAGACCGTAAGATTTTTTCTCATATTTTACCAGATCCGCAAACATTTCTTTTACGATCAGATGATGACCGTGTATAATGATATTTGTGGAAGGTGGTGTACCGTTTATGTATGAATCCGCTTTTCTTCCTATACCCGCCTCGGAATCCGAATCCATCACCAGACATCCGTTGGCGCTTTTACGCCCGTAGAAATCATGATGTATATAAAATTCCTCGTCTTCCTTTCTCTGCAGAACGGGGTAATCTATGATGGTGCCGTCTATCTTAAGCCACCCTGCCACATCATTGTTCTTCTCATATATTTCCCTGTATTCGGGAAGTATATGCGGGTTTGAAGAAAGACTGATTATATCCGGAATACGGTTTATAGAAAGATCAAGGCCTGCCAAAAGTTCTTTTTGCTCATCCGTAAGCCCCTCTTCTTCCGGAACTTCATCCCCGGAAATGTTTTCCCTTGCCGCTTCAACAAGAGCCTTAAGGTCTTCATTTTCTTTTCTGCTAACATAGGAATCATGGCTGTGCTTAAAGAAAATAAAAGCAGCGCAGAACAAACCAACAATGCATACAACAGATAAGGTATCACGTATATAAGAAAGCTTTGACCTTTTTCTTATTCCGGCTTCAATTTCCTCAATTTTATGAGTATCCTTATCTAAGACTGCATCCGCGGTTGCCTTTTCCCAATCCTCGTCGAATTGTTTTTCCCTTTCAGGTATATCGTTCATTTTCTCTTCTTCGTTCAAACAGCCTCCTTAAACGGTTTCTTCCGACATTTTTGCAAGCTTTGCGGCCTGGTCTGCGGTCTGGAGACTGTCGATCAGCTCCTGCAGATCGCCGTTCATTATCTGCTCTATCTTATACAGCGTAAGTTTTATCCTGTGATCCGTAACCCTTCCCTGCGGGAAATTATAGGTTCTGACTTTTTCCGACCTGTCTCCCGTCCCTATCTGGCTTCTTCTCAGATCTGCCTCAGCATCATGGGCTTTTTTGCATTCCAGATCATAAAGCTTTGCGCGAAGAAGTGCAAAGGCCTTATCCCTGTTCTGTATCTGACTCTTTTCCGTCTGGGAATAAATTACGATACCTGTGGGATAATGTGTGAGACGGACTGCCGAATCGGTGGTATTTACGCACTGTCCGCCGTTTCCCGAAGCCCTCATCACATCTATCCTTATATCCTTTTCGTCTATATGTACATCCACTTCTTCAGCTTCCGGCATGACTGCCACCGTAGCTGTTGAAGTATGTATGCGTCCGCCGCTCTCCGTCTCCGGCACGCGCTGCACGCGGTGAACTCCGCTTTCGTATTTAAGTACAGAATAAGCACCCTTGCCCGAAACCGTAAACTCAGCTTCCTTCATGCCTCCGATACCCGTTTCATCAGCATTTACAAGCTCCACCTTCCAATGCCTGCTCTCGGAATAATGCACATACATGCGGTAAAGCTCAGCCGCAAAAAGAGCAGCCTCATCGCCGCCCGCGCCGGCTCTTATCTCTACCACCACGTTTTTATCATCATTGGGATCCTTCGGAAGTAAGAGTATCTTAAGCTCAGCTTCAAGACGCTCCATCCTTTCCTTTGAGGAAGCAAGCTCCTCTTTAAGCATGCTCCTCATATCGGGATCCTTCTCATCTTCAAGCATAGAAAGCGCATCCGCGTTATCGGATACACATTTTTTATATTCGGAATATGCCGCCGAAACCGGAGCAAGCTCACTCTGTTCCTTCATAAGCTTTGTAAGCCTGTCACTGTCAAGGCCGGGCTCGGAAAGCTCGTTTAAAATTTCCTCATTGCGCCTGAGTATTGCTTCCAGTTTTTCATCCATGTCAAGCATCAGATATGTCCTTTCACCACACGGTCATTGCCGCCGTAATCTTTGATCGTCTTTATTTCCTTAAACTCCGCAGTTTTAAGAAGTTCGCTTACTTCTGTTGCTTCATCATAGCCGGTTTCCAAATAGATATACCCGCCACTGTTTAAAAATGCAGGAGCAGCTTTTATTATCCTTTTATAAAAAGCCATGCCGTCTGTGCCGCCATCTAACGCAATATGAGGCTCATATTCTCTGACTTCCGGCATGAGTTTCTCAATCTCGTCACTCTTAATATACGGCGGATTGCTGACAATGATATCATACGTCCCCCTTATATTTTCAAAAAGATCCGAACGAAGGAAAGAGGCGCCTGCATCCAGTTCTTTATTGTTTTTTTCAGCGACAGCTAAGGCTTCACCGGATATATCCGCTCCGGTGCCTTTTGCACTTTTTAAAAGCTTTAGAAGGCTTAACAGTATGCAGCCTGTTCCCGTGCATATATCCAGTATATTAAGAGCTTCCTTACTCCCATGATCCTTAAGCACCTCTTCAACAAGTATCTCGGTATCTGCTCTTGGAGTCAGCACATCCTTTGAAACCTGAATATCAAAGCCCATAAAAGATGATCTTCCAAGTATCTGGCTTACCGGTTCTCTTTTTTCCCGTCTTAAGGAATATTCATTAAAAAGCTCTTCTTCCCTTTGGGTAAGCAGCCTGTCCGGATGCATAAACTTTTCATTTCTTCCGGTTTTGCATATATGCATGAGCAAAAGCTCTGCATCATTTGCCGCTTCCTCTATTCCTTTATTTTTCAGCTTTTCTTTTAGTTCAGCATATGCTTCAAAATATGTCATTCTTTGACCTCAACGAAGAGAATTCAGGGATCTGATCTCTCTGAGCCCGGGAAATTTTCCGCTTTGAACTCACGCCAGTCAAATACAGCTTCCACGGATGCGATAGCTACTTCTATCATCTCATCATCCTGTTCTTTTGTTGTAATACGCTGCAGGCAAAGCCCCGGCGCGGAAATGATATCAAGTATCATACTTTCCCTTGTGCCCGCAAGTCTTAATATCTCATACGCGATACCGGCAACAACAGGTATCAGCAAAAGCCTGTATGCCATCATTACAAGCCTGCTGTCACTCCTTATAAAAAAACACAGGATAATGCTTATGACTACTATGAGCAGCATAAAACTGGTACCGCAGCGTTTATGATAACGGGAGCTTTCCCTTACATTTTTCACATCAAGTGATTTTCCCTGCTCAATGCAGTTTATGCATTTATGTTCTGCTCCGTGATATTGATACAGGCGTTTTATGTCTTTTGCAAGGGCTATGGCAGCCACATAGATCAGAAATACGGACAGCCTGAGCGCTCCCTCTATGAGAAGTACCGCAATTTCATTTTTAATATAACGCGACAGCAGCTCAGATGCGGCATAGGGAATAAACATAAAAAGCAGGACAGCTATAAGTATGCTTGAAACCATGGTAAGCCCCATGGCAATAGATTCCGCATGCTTTCCAAACAGCTTTTTAAAAAGCTTATCAAGAACTCCGTCCTCTTCTTCCGCTTCATCCATAAAATTCGAAGAATAGGAAAGAATATCCATTCCCAGACTTAAAGAGTCAATAAAATTAACTATCCCCCTTACAAAGGGAATACGTCTGGAAAGACTTTTGGTATCATAGGAAAGCTTCTTTTTCTCCACATGTACCGTACCGTCAGGTTTTCTCACAGCAACAGCGTAATTATCTTTATTCTTCATCATAACGCCTTCAAGCACAGCCTGACCGCCTATACCCGAATATATTCTGTTTTTCTTTGCATTACTTTCTGCCATATTTTTTCCCTGCAGATATTTCCGATTAATAATAACAAAACAGGACCGGGGACACTTTATGTGCCTCAGCCCTGTTCTACACTTTTTAGATCTTCTATTCTGCCTTGATGCCGTATTTCTTATTAAACTTATCTACGCGGCCTCTTGCGCTTACAGCCTTCTGCTGACCGGTGTAGAAAGGATGGCACTTCGAACAGATCTCGACGTGTATCTCCTGGTTTGTGGAACCTGTAACGAATGTGTTGCCGCAGTTGCAGGTAACTGTTGCCTGATAGTACTCAGGATGTATTCCTTCTCTCATTTCTTCCTCCGAAAAAATCTGAAGCTCTTTTTCTTTTTTATCTGTTTTAATCTTACAGAGCTTCCTGCACGTCTTACAGGTCGTCCTGTGCGCCTGTATACGCGTCCCGTTTGTAACCACTGCTCCTTAAAGGATCCTTACGGAAAAGCCTTCAGGAAAACAGCCTCATTATTCTACCACAGCCTTAAACTTCAGGCAAGGGGTAATTTAATAGAGCCTTGTTTTCATTATCTGTCCCACAAGCTCCCTGTTATTGGGTGTGCGAGCGAACATGTCTATTACCTTGTCCACCACTTCATCGGGATGGGTACCGTTTACGGCGCGCCTGATATTTGTTATAGCCTCCATCTCCTCATTTGAAAGAAGGAGATCCTCACGTCTGGTGCTGGATTTTGGTATATCGATGGCAGGGAAGATACGGCGCTCGGAAAGCTTTCTGTTAAGCACAAGCTCCATATTACCGGTACCCTTGAATTCCTCGTATACTACATCATCCATCTTGCTTCCGGTCTCAACGAGAGCCGTAGCAAGTATGGTAAGGCTTCCGCCTTCTCTCATGTTTCTTGCCGCACCGAAAAATCTCTTGGGCGGATGAAGCGCTGCAGGATCAAGACCACCGGAAAGTGTACGTCCCGAAGGCGGCACCACCTGGTTGTAAGCCCTGGTGAGTCTGGTAATGGAATCAAGAAGTATGATAACGTCCTTTCTGTATTCCACAAGACGTCTTGCTCTTTCGATCACCATCTCGGCAACTCTCTTATGATGCTCTGCAGTTTCATCAAAGGTTGAATATATCACTTCCACTCCGGGCCCGCCGACAGTTTCCTTAATATCCGTAACTTCCTCAGGGCGCTCATCAATAAGCAGAATTATCATATGTATCTCGGGATTTGATATCTTAATGGATTTTGCCACATCCTTAAGAAGAGTGGTCTTTCCTGCCTTAGGCTGGGAAACTATAAGACCTCTCTGTCCCTTTCCTATAGGGCTTATAAGATCCATTATACGCATGGACACCGGAGCACCGGGACACTCAAGCCTTATCTTCTCATCAGGAAAGATAGGAGTCATATTTTCAAAATTGTATCTTGTGGCAGTAGTCTCCGGTCCAAGATCGTTTACGGAGCTCACATAGAGCAAAGCCTGGAATTTCTCATTCTGTGTCCTTATTCTGGTATTACCTGTAATGATATCCCCTGTCTTTAAGGAAAAACGTCTTATCTGGCTGGGTGCAACATAGATATCATTCTCACCCGGCAGATAATTATCGCTTCTTATGAAACCGAAGCCGTCGGGCATTACTTCGAGAATTCCCCTCACGGTCACTCCGCTGTCTAATTCCTTATTGTCCTCATCATTCTCCACCGTTCCGGCTTTTGCCGCAGGTTTTACTGCAGGAGCTGCTGCGGGTTTTGCCGCTGCCGGCTGCGCATCAGCAGGTTTTGCTGCCTTAGGCTTTACCTCGGCGGCCTTTGCAGCTTTTGCAGCCTCTGCCTGCTCCCTCTCATCATCCCTGTCCTTGATGAGCATTGCATCTATGATATCTGCCTTTTTCATTGTTGAGACACCTTTGATCCCGCGATTCTTTGCCATCTCCTTAAGATCGGCAAGCGCTATCGTCTCATACCTTTCTCTCATATTGACCGCCATAATGATATTCTCCTTTTTGCTCAAATGAAAACTTCCTGCCTTTTGAAGTTTTCGTATATACATGTTTTTATAACCTGGGAAAAAAATGATCTGTCTGCAAATAACTTCTATATGATAGCATTTGTTAAAAAGCATTTCAAGTAGAACCTTTAAAGCAAAATACCGTATATGATCAAAACAGATCCAGATTACTGTCCAGATATATTTCTTCCCGTACTTTTAACTGATATTCCGGTTTGGTCATATAATAAAGCAAAAACTCCAGAACTACCGCGCTGCCCAGACTCCGGCCTTCGATCTTAAAATGTCTGAATCCTTCGGGCATATAAAAATTACGTATATCTTCTATCCCGATAAATCCCGGATTCTTCATGGCATCTGAAAAACGATACCCTCTTTCTGCCGTGGGCGAAACACAGATATGATCTTCACAATCTTCACCCAGACATTTCCTGCTTACATTTTCATAACAGTTTTTCCTGTCATAACAATCATAAGAACAGCATTCGTTGCAAAGAAATTCCACTTTCTGCTTAAATGTTTCAGACAGATTCTTTAATCCGGCAAAGCTTTTATTCAGCCTGAAATCCGGCACAACATAACGATATTCTTTACGTTTAAGCTCTTCTTCAAAGCTTTTAAAATCCATAAGAACTTTTGTGGTTGAGGAAACAAAATAAAAACCCGGATAATTCTTATTGATATATTCCAGCAGTATATCCGAATATATGATCACTCCGTTGGGAACCGGGCCGTTCTTTTCAAACAATGCGCATAATGAATTACATTTCTTATCTAAAAGATGAACTTTACTTATCAGCGAATTACTGAAAGTAAGACGTGAAGAGATTCCGTATTCCCTCATAAGCTCCGCAACCTTATGCGGATCTTCATCTCCGCATCCCGTGCGGCCTCCTCCCCATATACAGTCCGCAGGCGCTCCGTATATGGATCCTATCTCACATTCATCATAAAAGTATTCCCTTCGCTTATAAAAAAGCGGAAGGAATAATCTGTACAGTTCATAAAATTCAAACAGACCCGGGAGGTGATAATATATCTTCATTTCAGTTTCATCCGTTTTGCATCAGGGCTTCTGCAATCCCTATGGCAGCTGCCATAAACGGCCATATGACGTATGCGGCACCACCAAAGCTTTTTACACTTTCCTTCAGATAATACACATTAAGCTCATTATCCGTAAACTCCCGCAGATCTACCGGTGAAGCACCTTCCATTCCACAGAAAACAGATGCCGCAAAAAATATCATTACAAGAATAATAAAAACACATATGATTTTAAAATACGTTTTTATGCCCGGCTTTCCCGACTGCAGCTTTTGTGTTGTGAATAATTTTTTTGCCAGAATGATCACCAGAACCCCATATGCGATCAGCGCCGGAATATGAACAAACGCCGCACTAACGGCAAAATCATCTCTGTAGAACATCTTCCAGTTCCACACATCAAGATAAGCCAAAACTATACATATCAATATTTCAAAAATATTCAGGATTCTTTTAAACTATACCCCAGAGAATGGACACGGCTTTTGGTTAGGTCGGCACCACATCCCCATATCATGGACAGTCAATCTCAGGTGACATCCCCAACCTGTGGACAGTGCCGATTTCAAGAACCCCCAAACCGTGGACATTCCAGTTCCACAGTACCTCAATTGCAACCCCCCGTACTGTGGACAGTCCCACAGAGGGAAGGGTCTGCTATAATAGTGCTCACAAACTCAAGGCAGAAAGGAGCACTAT
>JAFYBJ010000038.1 GCA_017540265.1 Lachnospiraceae bacterium | reverse complement strand
CGAAGGATCTTTCTATCATTTTCAGTTACAGGATCCTTCGGGCTAAAGCCCTCAGGATGACAGAATAAACCTTATATTTCTTTCTCTTCATTCAGCATTTTATACAGGATATTATAGAGCATCCCCGCCTCTTCCTTAGTAAGATGAAATTCCCCGGCTATGCCTTCGGGCACACACAGGGCTTTATCCTGCAGCTTCTCACCCTTTTTTGTAAGAGTGATCACAAGGTTGCGTTCATCGCCCGTATCTTTTGCCTTTTCAACAAAGCCTTTTGCTTCCAGCTTTTTAAGAAGCGGTGTTACTGTATTGGATTTCAGACAAAGCGACTCACACAGAAACTTCTCATTAACCTTCTTCTCTTCCCACATGACCATCATCACGATGTACTGGGTATAGGTCAGGTCAAGCTCATCAAGAAGAGGTTTATACTTTCTTGTGATCATGTTTGAGACCGCATACAGTGGGAAACAAAGCTGGTTCTTAAGTCTCAGTGAAGCATATTTATCATCCATCCTTATACCTCCGTGAATAGAAATCACCTTTCTATTAATTATATCGCGTGCGATATGCCTGTATTCTATCGCATGCGATATATTTCGTCAATAGCCCTTTGGGGCAGCGCAGCGTTTGTGGTATAATACAGGCAGTATTTCAAAAACTATGTGGGAGGTTACAACGATGCAGGATTACAAAAAGATTGACTATGCAAGAAACAAAGATGTGGTGCTCCGTTATATCCCCGGGCATTTCATCACGCCCCATTCACATGTCAATTATTATATGGACTTAAGTGACATGAAAGCCAGGCAGCGCGAGGCCAGGGCTACAGGCGAAGAGATGGCTGAAATGTACATTGCTTCCACCGTTGTGGATACGATACTCTGCCTGGAGCATATGGAAGTTGTCGGCGCCTATCTTGCAAATAAACTTACCAAAAACGGACTGATAAACAAGAATTCACACAATACTATTTACATCATGTCCCCCGAGTATGATTCCAGCGGACAACTCATCTTCCGTGAGAACATGGACCACATGATAAAAGGTAAAAATGTGCTGGTACTCACGGCATCCATAACCACAGGTTCCGCACTTACCAGCGCTCTCGAGACCATAGGATACAATGACGGACACGTGGCAGGGATTTCATCCATATTCTCTGCTGCAAGCAAGATAATGGGCATCCCCATCTTTTCACTCTACACACTTACTGATCTGCCCGATTATCACAGCTATGCGTCCACCGACTGTCCTATGTGCAGGGATAAGATAAAACCCGATGCCATTTGCAACGGCTTCGGATACAGCGTTCTCTGATACGATATCAAACAATAAAAAAGGGGCTGTCACTTTAGATGATCATCAAAGCGAGGCCCTTTTTTATTGTTTATCTTCCGCTTATCGCATCAGTGATATCACTCCTTACCACCTTCGCATCCCCGTATGAGAATATGCCATATCCCTGCGTTGATGCGCTGCTCGTTTCAAATACATTATTATCCCAGGCAGCGCAGCTCATCCCGTATTTACGCGCAGCTGCGGGAAAATAAGCATAATAAGCAGCCTGATCCGAATTGTTTCCCTTATTTTCTGCGCCGTATTCACCTATGTATACTCCTATACCTTTTGAAACAAACCTTCCCTCAAGCGCTGCAAGAGCCTTTTCGTTCTCAGCTTTTTCATTCTCACCGAAGGTCTTTATCCCGTCAGGATTACCCGCGAAATCATAGGGAAGATAAAGATGAGCCGTTACTATCAGCTTATCCGATGCACTGTCCTTTGGCAGGGTAAAGGCGTCATTTACGGTAGGCTGCCAGGCATCATCGTAGGAAGGAACCATAAGAAATCTGGTGGCATTATTTCCGCCGCTCTTCCTTACCGTATCCACAAAAACCTGATTGCAGCACACGATGCATTCCATCGCATCCCTGCACTGCCCCTGGCTTTCATCATACCACCACTCATTTCCGGTATCCTTAAGCCTCGGCTCATTTATAGATTCAAATATAAGCCTCTCCCCGTAATCTTTAAAATTATCCGAAAGCCTTGTCCATACTGCTTCCATGAAGCGTTCAGACTGTTCAAGCTTATCCTTCGAAGGATAATAATACGCAGGCGTCACATCGTGATGACTGTCTATTATTACGTACATCCCGGAATCATAGGCATGATCCACAATCTCCGTCACACGGGCAAGCCATTTATCATCGATATTATACGCTCCGTCCATATGATCATGCCAGGAAACAGGGATGCGTATCGTATCAAAACCTGCAGAGTGCACCGCATCTATCAGTTCATTACTTGCTTTCGCCTTGCACCATGCACCTTCATATTCCATGGGATCGCTAAGCCAGTCACAGTCTGCAGCATCAAATTCATTTCCCAGATTCCAGCCGTTTCCCATTGCAGCTACAAAATCAACCGAAGACAGACCTTCCGTTTCTTCCTCAGATACTTTTTCCTCTTCAGGCTTATTTTCCTGTGATGTCTTACCTGATACCGCATCAGTCCTGTCCGTAAGCTCCGCCTTAAAAGAACCGGCCCTTATTGCACCGTCATCCTCTTTTGTCTGACTCTGTTCCTCCCTTGATCCTTTCTCCGAAACCGCCGCAGATCCCGCATCATCAGCCTTTCCGCAGCCCGCAATAAGTCCAAACGCCATCACAAAGGCAGTAGCTTTTAAACCGTATTTACAAAGAATATTATTTCTCATCGTTTTATAAACCTCTCTATCT
>JAFYBJ010000037.1 GCA_017540265.1 Lachnospiraceae bacterium | reverse complement strand
TCCTCTTCTGTATTGTAAAAATACATACTGGCCCTGGCCGTAGCCCTGAATTCCATATCAAGCTCTTTTTGCATGTATTCCATAAGAGGCTGGGCACAATGGTGGCCGGCACGGATGGCGATATGCTCGCTGTCCAGCACGCTTGCTATATCATGAGGATGACATCCGTCTATATTGAAGGTGACTATGCCGGAATGCTTATCCGGATCCGCAGATCCGTACACATGCACATGGGGCATGGCTTTAAGTCCCTCGTATACTATCCTCGTGACCTTTTTATCCTGTGCTTCTATCTCATCAAAACCTATACCCTCAAGATAATCAATGGCTGCGCCAAGCCCTGCAGCTCCTGCGGCATTAACGGTACCGGCTTCAAATCTGTGAGGAAGCTCCGCATAAGTCGCAGATTCCCTGGTCACATATTCTATCATCTCGCCTCCGCTTAAGAACGGCGGCATCTTCTCTAAAAGCTCCCTCTTTGCATAAAGAGCTCCTATGCCCATGGGACCTGCCATCTTATGACCGGAAAAAGCAAAGAAATCCGCGCCCAGGGCTTTTACATCAGTCTTAATATGAGGCACGCTCTGTGCACCGTCCGCCACCAGCACGCCTCCGTTTGCATGAACAAGCTCAGAGGCCTTCTCCACGGGGTTTCTCACACCGAGCACATTTGATACCACAGCCATGGCAACAAGCTTCGTACGCTCATTAATGCACGTCTTTAAATTTTCCTCCGTGATCGTGCCGTCCTTATCCGGTTCTATAAACTTAAGCACCGCGCCTGTCTGCCTGCTCACCATCTGCCAGGGCAGTATATTGCTGTGATGCTCCATTACGGTTATAAGTATCTCGTCGCCCTTTTTAAGATTGGAAAGGCCGTAAGAATAAGCGCAGAGATTAAGAGCCTCCGTGGCATTGCGCACGAAGATGATCTCCGCATCCTCAGATGCACCTATGAAGCGGGCCGCCTTGTGCCTGGCCTCTTCATATATGTCCGTCGCACCTATGCTCCATTCATAAAGACCCCTTAAAGGATTTGCATTTGTTTTCCTGTAAAAATCCTCTATCGCATTTAACACCTGAACAGGTCTCTGGCTCGTGGCCGCATTATCGAAGTATATGTATCGATCATCCGAAAGGATGGGGAAGTCGTTTCTGATTGATTGTATGTCCATAATTTTCCTCTTATAAAGATCCTTCGCTGCGCTCAGGATGACAATGTGGAGCTCAGGATGACAGTGTGGAGCTCAGGATGACAATGTGGAGCAGTCTTGCGCTTTCTTTGTCAGCGCCTTACGCTTTAAACTTTGATCCTAGTGTGCTGTAGGGCACTGCCTGCAGTTACCGTCGCACTCCGAGAAGATGCGGTCTATCCGCGCCTCCACAAAGCCCTCAATTTCCTTATTCGGGATAAGACGGCTCACCCTGTTTATATTGGAGCGTATCATCATCTCCCTTGCCACGCGCTCATCTATTCCCCTTGTTTCAAGATAAAAGAGCATCTCTTCGGAAAGCTTGCCGGAAGTGGCGGCATGGCGTCCGTTCACCTTTTCCTCTTCGCCGAGAATAAGGGGTATGGCCTTGTTCACCACATTTCTGCCAAGCATCAGGATATTTTCTTCCTCATCTCCGTCGGCACCCGTGCAGCCTTTACGGAAATCAAGGGTCTCCCTTGAAGCCTTCTTTGCATCTTCCAAAAGCACACCGCTAAAGCGCATCACGCCCTCAGACTTCTTTCCGCGGAAAACATCCGTGTAATTTATATCCGTATTTGATCCCTGCAGACCTATAAATCCGATATCCGCCCTGAACTTTGACTGATATCCCCGCTGATCCGCATGGCAGCCAAGATAGCTTTCCGCGGCTCCGATGGCAAGCTCCGTATAATTGAATTCAGCATTATCCTCTATGCGGCATCCCATATCGTTAAAATAACTGAAGCCGTCCGCAAGGCACTGCACTTTTGAAAGATGGAGCTTTGAATAAGGCTCCATGATCACCCTTGTCTGGGTTCCCGCAAAACCTTTTCCGTTAAACCCCTGTGAATCAAGGTTCTGTATCACCGAAAGCTCCGCACCCTCATTCACATGTATGAAGGTAACATCTATATCCTCGCTGCCTGCGGGGTAAATATAATGCAGGTAAAGAGGCTTATCTATCTTTGCTCCGGCCTTTACTTCTATCACTCTTACCGGCACGCCGCTCATCTTTATGAGATCATCTATGCCCTCACCCATTCCCGTGGGAAAAATCTGTTCCTGATATATGGGATACTTTCCGGCCACATATTCTTCCCTGTCTATCCTGTAGCCTTTATTTTCAAAAAGCTCCTCAAGATACGAAAAGCTTACGCCCTCCTTTACCTCTATCCCTTCGGGATATTCCGGTTTAATAAGCCCTGCCGGATGCAGCGCACCCTTTATGGCCTCTAAGGTATCTCCGGATATATCGATCTTAACCTCGTTAAGATTATTTTTAAACCAGGTGAGTACCGGTAGATGATCTGCTTTTATCGTCTGATTCTCCGCCATCAGCCCATCTCCATTTCAAGTTTGATAAGGTTGTTCATCTCTGCCGCATATTCAAGGGGAAGTTCCTTGCTTACAGGATTTGCAAAGCCGCTTACTATCATCGCCCTTGCCTCTGCCTCCGAAACGCCTCTGCTCATGAGGTAAAAGACCGCTTCATCGCTTATCCTTCCTATCTTCGCCTCATGCCCCACATCGGATTTATCCGTGCGTATATCCATGGCAGGCACCGTATCCGAGCGGCTCTCGGAATCAAGCATAAGAGATCCGCAGTTTACCGAAGCCTTTGCGCCTTCCGCGTTTTTTCCGATCTCTACGCTGCTCCTGTAGGTGGATATGCCTCCGCTCTTACAGATCGACTTGGTATCGATAAAAGATGATGTGTTCTTTCCTATGTGGACCATGCGCGCTCCGGTATCGAGATTCTGTCCCTTTCCCGCAAAGGTCACGCCGGTAAATTCCGCATGCGAGCCATCGCCCTTTAATACGGATGTGGGATAAAGATAAGACTCATGAGATCCGAAAGAACCCGAGATCCATTCTATTATCCCGCCCTCTTCGCATATGGCGCGCTTGGTATTTAAGTTATACATATTCTTTGACCAGTTCTCTATGGTGGAATATCTTAAGTGTGCATTCTTTCCCACATAGAGCTCCACGCAGCCCGCATGAAGATTGGCTACATTATATTTCGGAGCGGAGCATCCTTCTATGAAATGAACGTCTCCCTCTTCTTCAACGATTATTAACGTATGCTCAAACTGTCCGGCACCGGGCGCATTCAGTCTGAAATAACTCTGAAGCGGTATATCCACATGAACGCCGGCAGGAACATATACAAAGGATCCGCCGCTCCATACAGCGCCGTGAAGCGCCGCGAATTTATGATCCTCGGGCGGTACCAGCTTCATGAAATGCTTTCTTACTATCTCTTCATATTCGCCTGTGAGCGCGGATTCCATATCGGTATATACCACGCCCTGCTTTGCCACATCATCGCGGACATTGTGGTACACCAGTTCGGAATCATACTGTGCTCCCACTCCGCCAAGCGCCTCCTTCTCAGCCTGGGGTATGCCAAGCTTGTCAAAAGCATTCTTTATATCTTCGGGCACATCATCCCATGAAGCCTTCATATCGGTCTTAGGCCTGACATAGGTCACTATCTTTTCCATGTTCAGACCGTCAATAGGAGGGCCCCAGAGAGGCACTTTTAGTTTATTATAGGTTTTTAAGGATTTTAAACGAAAATCCAGCATCCACTCCGGATCATGCTTTGCAGCGGATATCTCACGCACTATCTCCTCCGTGAGTCCTTCATCCACCTTAAAGAAATCCTCTTCACGCTCTTCCTCCCTGAAATCATAGAGGTCGCGGTTCACGTCATTAAGGAATATGCCGTTGTCGCCCTTTTCATTATCTATGGGCGTATCCTTCCTCATCTCTTCCATCAATATCAGTCTTCCTTTATGTATTTCTCAAATCCGCCGTTGTTTATCTCTTCCACAAGTTCGGATCCTCCCTCTGCAGCGATCTTTCCCTTAACGAGGACATGTGTCTTATCCACCTTAAGGCTCTCAAGTATACGTGTGCTGTGTGTGATGATAATGAGCGCGCCGCCATTCTTTGAGAATATCTCAACACCCTTTGATACAGTGCGCACGGCATCCACATCAAGTCCCGAATCAGTCTCATCGAGTATCGCAAGCTTAGGCGAGAGCATGAGCAGCTGGAAGATCTCCGCCTTCTTCTTCTCTCCGCCGGAAAATCCCACATTCATATCTCTTTCAACATAGGAAGTATCCATATCAAGCAGTCCGCAGGTCTCCTCGATCTGCTTTTTATACTGGAATATCCTGACAGGCTTTCCTGTTCTCTCTCTTATGGCATTCCTGAGGAAATTCTCAAGAGAAAGCCCCGGCACTTCCAGAGGATTCTGGAAAGACATGAACAGACCCTTCTTCGCCCTCTCATTGGCAGCCTGCTCCGTGATATCCTCACCGTCAAAAATGATATTTCCCCCCGTCACTTTATAAACGGGATTTCCCATTATCACATTTCCCAGGGTTGATTTTCCGGCACCGTTAGGTCCCATCAGCACATGGGTCTCGCCGGGATTTACCTGCAGATCTATGCCGTGAAGTATCTCACCTTCTTCGATACCTGCAGAAAGATTTTTTATCTCAAGCAATGCCATTTTATGAATATCTCCTTTACAGTTCGCTTTCCGTTAATTGAGAATGGCAAGTATCGCCATCACGGCACCTGCCGTTATAAGCGCCATCAGCGCAAATATTACAGTTAAAAGCACCTTGTGCGGTTTGGGCTTAGGTGCAGGAGGCGCGCCATAGTAAGCAGCGCCCGGCTCCGGTATATAGGGATTGGGAGTACCCTGAAACGCCCCGTTCATGTAAGGATTCCCCTGCAGTGGCATGTTTATGCCGGGACCTCCCTGAAATACACCGTTAATATAAGGGTTTACCTGAGGCGGCTCCTTATACTCCATGTAAGGAGTGGTCACTCTGGGAAGCGAGACGGGCGGGATCGGCCCCGGCTGCATCATAGATCCGCCCATATTCACAGGCACAGGCGCCGGCCCCGGCTGCATCATGGGTCCGCCCATATTCACAGGCACCGGCCCCGGCTGCATCGCAGGAGCGGGTTCTTTCTTTATTTCCGGTTCTTTATGTATCTCAGGCTCTTTTTTTATTACCTCTTCCTGTGCAGGTATCGTCTCTGCGGGAAAAGCATATCCGCAATTTTCACAGAATCTCGACACTGCCGGCGACTCATAACCGCAGGAAGGGCAGAATTTATTTGGTGAAGCCATTTTCAAACCTCCGCTTGGATCCTGAGGGCTTTAGCCCGAAGGATCTTACATACCAAAAGCCTATTATAACACAAAAAGCAAGCATTTTTTGTGTATAACATCCTTGTTATGACACAAACACCGTCCGCTGTCCGCCCATTTTTCTTATGTCTTGTAAAATATACAAAAAAACCTATACCCCCCCCGAAAAATATGGTAAAATTATACAAACTGAGTTGAAGATACAGCCTGACACGGAGGTCAAAGCTATCATGAATACACCGGAGAAAAAAGGAAGCGGTATCCGCAAAATTTCTGAAAAAGTGCTCACCATTGTGGTCAGCGTTATTGTCTTGTCGCTGTTTCTACTGTCCACTCTTATTTCCAAGCACTCAATAGGCTTTTCGTTTTTCGGACATTTTATCAACCACATTTCCTTAAACGGAGTCATATGCCAGATAGCCATAATACTTGTGGTATTCCTGCGCACGGGCGTGAGATCCTCCGGCATCATGTGCTATTTTATCTCCGGTTTCTATTTCTTTCTTTCTCTTTCATCGGTCATAATGAGCCGTTCGCTCTCTCCCCTGCCCGGTGTCTTCACATCAACGGGGCTGATCATCATACTTCTGATAATAAACCTCTTTATCAAACGTATAAAGAAAAACGAAGATGAGTTAGCTGCGGCCGCAAATACGGATTTCCTTACAGGCATCCCCAACAGGCGCAGTCTTATCAACGAACTCAGCAGCAGGCTTGAAAAGGATGAGCACTTTATACTGATCATCCTGGAGATAAGTAATTTCAAAACTATCAATGACATACTCGGACACGACAGCGGAGATGAGGTGATCAAAAAGATCACGGATATCCTCTGTGCTTATAAAAATGACAAAAACTTTTTTTCAAGACTTGAAGGCTGTGAGTTTGCCATCATATCCATTCATGAAGCAGACAGCGAATTTGTCCAGAGCTCATTGCGCCGCATAATTGACGACATAAAAAAACAGACACATGACAGCAAAAAGAAGCTTCTTGCCGAAATAAATATCGGTATCGTGGATTCGGAAATGGAAAACGACGAATCCAGGCTTCTCGCCCATGCCGATATGGCTATGTACAACGCCAGAAAGAGCAATGACCATATACAGATCTACGATCCTTCCATGGAAGATCGTCTGACTAAGTCCGCCGAGTTAAATTCCATGATAGTAGACGCCCTGAAGGATGAAAGATTCTTTGTCATGTACCAGCCCCAGTATCATGCGGATACCAAAAAGCTGCGCGGCTTTGAGTCTCTTGTAAGAATGAGAGGTAAGGACGGCAACATCATAAGTCCCGGCCTTTTCATACCTGCCGCTGAGAAAAACGGGCATATCACGGATATAGACCGCTTTGTACTCAGAAAAGCCCTTAATACTTTTAAGCCCGTGGTAAGCGGTACGGATATCACGGTTTCCGTAAATATGTCAGTAGCGGATATACGCCGCACCGACTTTGTGGATATGATAAGAACCGCATTGGAAGATGAAGGATATCCCGCAAAGAATCTGGAAATAGAGATCACGGAATCCATGCTCATCGACTCTCTTGACGATGTGATCGAAAAGCTTAAACAGTTAAGAGCCCTCGGCATACAGGTGGCGCTTGATGATTTCGGCACCGGATTCGCTTCACTCAGCTATTTAAAGAACCTGCCTGTAGATCTTCTTAAGATAGATAAAGCCTTCATCGATCACATCACCGATGGTGAGGAAGATAAGGACTTCGTGGATGCCATCATATCGATGGGTCACATCCTCCACTTCACTGTAATCTCTGAAGGCGTTGAGGTCAATGAACAGCTTGAGGCCTTAAAGGACCTTGGCTGCGATCTTATCCAGGGCTATATATGGGGCAAGCCCCTTGATACCGATAAGGCCCTTGAGGTGGTAAAGGCAGGCTGAAAAGCCGCCTTTATCAAAGCCCTATGGCCTTTACAAGCTCCGGAAGCTCGGGCTCGAATTCCACACCGTACCAGTGCTTCTCCCTGTCCTTCTGTGTTGCCTCTATGCAGCGCAGCGTATAATCCGCAGCTATCTTTGCTGCCTCGAAAGCTCTCTTTCCCTTTGTATAAGCTCCCACAAAAGCAGATGCATATACATCTCCGGTGCCGTGGCATCCCTGCTCGTAATGGAAATGCTCGTAGTATTCAGAGCTTCCGTTTTCCGATACCAGCACGCCCGTGCGGTCTTTTGCATAGCTTACACCGGTAAGGACCACGGTCTTTGCGCCCTTATCATGAAGAGCCTTAACCAGCGCATCAATATAATCCTTATCATAATCCTCTTTATAATCGATATCGGCAAGATATGCTGCTTCCGTGATATTCGGAAGTATGATATCCGTCCTCTCGTCAAAGCAGAGGGTCTTCATGGCATCAACATACTCCTGTGTGAAGGGAGGATAAAGCTTTCCGTAATCTGCCATTGCGGGATCTACTATGAATTTTCCGCCTTCTTCAAGGCAGTCCCTTACGATATCCTTAACATACTTTATCTGCGCTTCGTTTCCGAGGTAGCCGGTATATACGGCCGCAAATTTTATCCCCTCTTTTTTCCAGTGGCTGTTTATCTTCGGGAATTCCTCCGTAAGATCCGCAAAGGTAAAACCGGAAAATCCTGCTGTATGGGTTGAAAGCACAGCACTGGGAAGTATTGCCGTCTCCAGACCGCAGGCTGAAAGTATGGGGAGAGCAACAGTAAGTGAGCACTGTCCCACGCAGGAAATATCCTGTATTGTAAGAATTCTCTGATAAGCCATTAGTTTGTCTCCTTTTCTATGATTGAATTTATCCTTTCAAGCATTCGTACATGCTCTGTGGGTGTTATCATCTGCCCCTTAAATCCATACCCGAAGGGACAATCCGTTTCCGGAATAAGGTATTTTGCGGGCACTTTCTCTACGACCCTCTTTATTTTAACCGCTCTCCGGTCAAGCAATATCGTGCCTATACCCAGGCGGTATCCCAAAGCCGTAAACTCCGCTGCTGCCTCCGCGCTGTAGGAATAGCCGTGTATCACACCGTTTACCCCGGGATGTCTTTTAAGCACGTCCAGGGTAGCTTTACAGGCATTCACGGAATGCACGATCACCGGGAGCTTAAGCTCTTTTGCAAGGCAGAGCTGCTTTTCAAAATACTCAAGCTGAAGCTCTTTTTCCGGCTGTTCCTTCCTGAAGTCCAGCCCTATCTCCCCTATTGCATCAGCTTTTATATCTTTTATAAATCCCGTATCCGCTCCATGGGCAACATACGAAGGATGCAGCCCCGCTGATATCTTTATATCAGGGAATCCGGATTTTCCGTAATACTCTTTCCTTATGTCTTCCGATAGGAAAGAGCTATATCCATCCCAGCCGGCTATCACTATCCGGTCAACACCTGCAGCATAAAGCCCCCGCAAGTACTCCTCCCTGCAGTTATCATAAATGCTGTGCTGAATGTGGGTATGCGTATCTCTCATAAAAAATAATACGCACCATTCCCAACGAGACCTGTCGTCAAAAATGATGCGTCCGTGCACCGCCAGGGGCTCGAACCCTGGACACCCTGATTAAGAGTCAGGTGCTCTACCAGCTGAGCTAGCGGTGCATGTTTGATTTTACCTTTCGTGTTCCGTGTCCGAAACACAAAAGGTATTATATTCCAAACTGAAACCAATTGCAAGTGTTTTTTTGTTTTTTTATAAATTCAAATGAAATTTTTTATTCCAGAGCCGTAACAGCCTCCGTAAAACGGCCTCCGAGACCACCTGTTACGTCAGCCGCCTTCTTTAATCTGGCTGCCATTTCGGCTATTTCCTCACCGGGTCCCACCAGATCATGCTGCTGTCCGTAAGTCATATCGTTATATACAGCTTCTGCTGCTTCTGCCTGTTTCGACAATTCATTTGAAACGGCATCATACTCGTAAGCGGCAAGCTCAAGCCTTTTCTTTAAGCCTTCCAGTGCTTCCCTTATTTCCTCAGCCTTTTCCTCAAGCTGCTCTGCGGAATAAACCGCATCCGGCTCAGCAGCATCGGCGTTTTCAAGGATCTTTAACACATTCCTCTCAACCGGCTTTTTCTTTACTTTATTTACGGGTCCCAGACCGTCTTTAATGGCCTCTTTAAACGGATCGCTCATCTGCATCTCCCTTATTTATGAAAACAAACCTTTTTTCTTTCTGCCCTTCTTCGGTTCATCGCCGTTATTTCCGGATGTTCCGTTCTTCTCAGCCCTGAAACGCTCCACTGCGCCCAGGCTGTCACCTGTCTCCATATCAAATTCCTTAAGAAGCTCTTTTGCCCTTGCAGAAAGCTTTACGGGAGTCTGTACCACTAACGTCACGTAATGGTCGCCTCTTGTTCTGGAATCACGCAAACTGGGAACACCCTTGCCCCTGAGCCTTACCTGGGTATCAGTTACGGTTCCCGGCTTTATGGTCTGCGCCACGGGGCCGTCCACCGTATCTATGATCACATCTCCGCCGAGAGCCGCCACCGCATATGAAAGAGGCACCGTCGAAAAGATATTCATATCCTGTCTCTGGAATATGGGATGAGGAGCCACTACAGCCTCCACAAGCGCGTCGCCTCTGGGGCCGCCGTTTATCCCCGGCTCGCCGAGACCCTGCATGCGCTTACACTGACCGTTATCAACGCCTGCGGGGAATTCCACTTCATAGCGCTTCTTCATTGAAACATAGCCTGTACCCCTGCAGTCATTACACTTCTCTTTTATAGTCTTTCCAGTGCCGCCGCATTCCGGACAGGTCTGCACATTCTGCACCATTCCGAAAAAGCTCTGCTGTGTGAAGACCACCTGACCCTTACCGCCGCATTTTTCACATGTCACAGGGCTGGTACCGGGCTTTGCTCCGCTCCCCTTACATGCAGGGCAGGGATCCTTTACCACAAGCTCCACCTGCTTCTTGCAGCCAAATACTGCCTCCTCAAAGCTCATGCGCACGCTGGTACGGATATTGGCACCCTTCCTGGGGCCGTTATTCCTGCTGCTGCGTCTGCTGCCGCCGAATATATCTCCGAATATATCTCCGAATATATCCGAGAAATCCATGCCGGAGAAATCCATACCTCCGCCATAGCCGCCTCCCTGTTCGAAAGCCGCATGTCCGAACTGGTCATACTGCCTTCTCTTTTCGGGGTCGGAAAGCACCGCATAAGCCTCGGAAGCCTCTTTGAATTTTGCCTCGGCTTCCTTATCACCCGGATTAACGTCCGGGTGATATTTCTTGGCAAGCACTCTGTATGCTTTTTTCAGCGCTGCATCGTCGGCATTCTTGTCGACGCCCAGCACCTCATAATAATCTCTCTTTTCAGCCATGATTTAGATTTCCTTGAAATCACCGTCTATTATATCATCGTTGCTTCCGCCGTCATTTCCGCCATCACCGGAGCCCGTGCTTCCCGCACCGGTGAAGCCGCTCATATCGGGGCCTGCGCCCTGTGCGCCTGCTGCGCCCTGCATGCCTTCATACATCTTTGTGAACACGCCCTGGGAAGATGTCATCATCTTTTCCTGTGCAGCCTTTATCTGCGCTACCTGATCCTCTGTAAGCTCCTGATCCTTTGTCTCATCAAGAAGCTTCTTGAGAGCATCCACATCAGCCTGTACGTTTGCCTTTTCGGATGCATCGATCTTGTCACCCACTTCATTTAAGGCCTTCTCTACCTGGAATACCATGGAATCCGCGTCGTTCCTTGCATCTACAGCCTCTTTGCGCTTCTTATCCTGAGCCTCATATTCCTGAGCCTCCTTTACTGCGCGGTCTATCTCATCATCCGACATATTGGAGCCTGCGGTAATGGTGATATGCTGCTCCTTGCCTGTTCCCTTATCCTTTGCGGAAACGTTTACGATACCGTTTGCATCGATATCAAAGGTAACCTCTATCTGAGGCACTCCGCGTCTTGCGGGAGGTATACCGTCAAGTCTGAACTGACCGAGGCTCTTATTATCCTTTGCAAACTGTCTCTCACCCTGAAGGACATTTATATCAACCGCTGTCTGGTTATCAGCAGCAGTAGAGAATACCTGGCTCTTTCTGGTAGGGATCGTGGTGTTTCTCTCGATAAGCTTTGTAGCCACACCGCCCATGGTCTCTATGGAAAGTGAAAGAGGTGTAACATCAAGGAGAAGGATATCGCCTGCACCTGCATCACCTGCAAGCTTTCCGCCCTGTACGCCTGCGCCTATGGCAACACACTCATCAGGGTTTAAGCTCCTGTCGGGCTCGTGACCGGTGAGCATCTTAACCTTTTCCTGAACTGCAGGCACTCTGGTGGAACCGCCCACAAGAAGCACTCTTCCAAGATCCGCATTTGTAAGTCCCGCATCCTTCATAGCGTTCTGCACGGGGATAGCTGTCCTCTCGATAAGATCGTGAACCAGCTCCTCGAACTTCGCTCTTGAAAGATTCAGATCAAGATGCTTGGGACCCTCTGCTGTAGCAGTGATGAAAGGAAGGTTTATGTTTGTGGTAGTAGAAGATGAAAGTTCCTTCTTTGCCTTCTCTGCAGCTTCCTTAAGTCTCTGCATTGCCATCTTGTCGCCGGAAAGATCCACGCCTTCCGCCTTCTTGAATTCCGAAAGCATCCAGTCGATTATCTTCTGGTCGAAATCATCACCGCCAAGATGTGTATCGCCGTTTGTTGAAAGCACCTCGATGACACCGTCTCCTATATCGATGATGGAGACATCGAAGGTACCGCCGCCTAAGTCGTATACCATTATCTTCTGCTCTTTTTCATTATCAAGACCGTAAGCAAGAGCTGCGGCTGTGGGCTCGTTTATGATACGCTTTACATCGAGACCTGCGATCTTTCCTGCATCCTTTGTAGCCTGACGCTGGGCATCGTTGAAGTATGCGGGAACAGTGATGACAGCCTCCGTTACCTTCTCGCCCAGATGTGCTTCCGCATCAGCCTTAAGCTTCTGAAGTATCATTGCAGAGATCTGCTGGGGGCTGTATTTCTTACCGTCGATGGTGCGGCCCCTGTCTGTACCCATATCTCTCTTGATGGAAGCTATGGTATTATCGGCATTTGTAACTGCCTGACGCTTTGCAGGCTCACCTACAAGCCTCTCTCCGTTCTTTGTAAAAGCCACTATGGAAGGAGTGGTACGCGCTCCCTCAGTATTTGCTATGACTGTGGGCTGACCGCCCTCCATAACTGCAACACAGCTGTTTGTTGTTCCGAGATCGATACCTATTATCTTTCCCATTGTTTTATCCTCCTTTTGGTTTGTCTGAATGTTTGTTAAATATCGTTTTATGAAGCTCCGCTAATTTGCAACCTTTACCATGCTGTGCCTTACAACCTGGCCTCTGTAGGTGTATCCCTTCTGGAGCTCTTCCGCTACGGTGTTCTCTCCGAAAGCTTCATCTTCCACATGCATCACCGCATTGTGGAGGCCCGGATCAAATTCCTTTCCCACAGCCTCTATGGGCTTTACATCCAGCTTCTCAAGCTCATCCATAAGCTGTTTGTATACCATGCGCATGCCCTTTGTGAAAGCATCATCCTCATCCGCTTCTTCCACCGTTGAAAAACCTCTTTCGAAATTATCCACCACCGGCAGGAGTTTTTCTATCACGCTCTTTGCTCCGTTTGCGAATTCCGCTTCCTTTTCCTTTTCGCTGCGCTTTCTGAAATTTTCAAATTCCGCCATCTGGCGAAGCGACTTATCATTTAATTCGGCTACAAGGAGCTTTAATTTTTCCTTTTCCTCATCCTTCTTTTTTGAAAGAAAGCCTTTTTTATCCTTCCTGTCCTTCTTTTCCGCGGCTTCTCCTTCTTCATTTCCGGATGCTTCTGAAGCCTCCGCTTCCTTTTCCTCTTCTGCAAGCTCCTCTAAGCTTTTCTTTTCACGGATCTCCTCCGCAGCTTTCTCTTCTGTGGCTGCCGTTTCTTTGGAAGTTTCTTCGGAAGTCTCTTCAGCCATATCCTTTTCTTCAGCCATTTCTACCAGTCCTTTCTATTCCTTTTTTCCGGCGGATCCTTTTTTCTTTCCCCCGCCGCCCTTTTTCTTATAGGTGTTTTCGAGCTCGTCCTTCATGGTCTTTAATGTTCCCACCACTTTGTCGTAATCCATGCGCTTGGGGCCTACTATCGCTATGCTTCCGCGCATGCCGTCTCCCAGCTCGTAGGTGGCAGTGACCACACTGCAGTCCTTCATTGAATCTATGGGCGCTTCCTCGCCTATATAAACCTGTATGCCGCCTGTGCTTCCGTCATCCAGGCTTTCTTCCGCTATCTTTGCCAGTGCCTTCTTCTCTTCAAAAGTATTGATGAGCTCTCCTGCCTTCTGGTTATCCGCAAGCTCCGGATACTTAAGGATATTCGTGGCACCGCTGGTATATACTTCCAGATCCTCATCGCCTCTGATGGCCTGAGCCACGGCATCAAGTATATCGCCTACGATACCGGCATGTATGCCTGCCTGCTCCTTAAGGAGTGTTATCATCCCGAGGTTTATCTCATCTAAGCTCATCCCGTTTAAGTGGCTGTTTAAAAGTATGTTGAGCTTTAAAAGGGTTTCTTCGTTTATCACTTCATCCACGGGGATCATGCTGTTGCGGATCACATTTCCCTCAACCACTATGGTAGCCAAAAGCTGGGCATCATCCACTCTGGAAAGCTGTATGAATTTCAGTTTGTTCCCGTGTATGGCAGGTGCCGTGACCACGGTGGCATAATTTGTATTAACTGCCAGGACCCTTGCAACCTTCTTTAGCATCAGGTCCATCTTTTCCTCGGCTTCGGAAAGGAGCCCTTTAAGATCGCTTATCTCCCTTTCCTTCTCTTCCATCATGGTATCCACATAAAGCCTGTAAGCCTTGTCTGTGGGGATACGCCCTGCGGATGTATGGGGCTGTACTATATATCCCATCTCCTCCAGATCCGACATCTCGTTCCTGATGGTGGCAGAGCTTAAGTTCAGATCCGTATATTTTGATATCGTCCTGCTGCCCACAGGTTCTCCGGTCTCCAGATAATTGCGGATGACCGCATGCAGGATCCTGAGTTTTCTGTCATCCAGGCCATCTGTTTTATTCTTATTTTCCTGACCCGCCACGGCTTCCGCTCCCTTCTTTGTTAGCACTCATTTCTTTAGAGTGCTAATCATCTATGCATAAGATAACACTTGCTTCCTTACTTGTCAATAAAAAAATCAAAGCAGGCGGTCTGACAGCGCAAAAAAAAGACTGCGGCGTAAACCACAGTCCTTCTTTATCTGTCTTATTGTTTTTAAAGATCATCCCCGGATCATCAGAATGCCATCTCTCCGGTGATCTTCTTATTAAATACCAGATAAACCTTGCCTTCTTCAGGCTTTATGTAAAGATCGAGATCCTTAAGTTCGTTCTCTTTCTTTTTTAAGGTCGTGGTCCAGTACTTCTTTGCCTTAGCCACTATCTTAGCCTCATCCTCGCTCCTGCTTCCATACTGTATAAATACGGATTCCTTTGTTTCAGGCTTTTTAGCCTCTGCCTTCTTTACTTCGGCAGGTTTTGATGCTGCTTTTGCCGCAGGCTTTTTAACCTCAGGCTTTTTAGCTTCAGCCTTCTTTGTCTCAGTCTTTTTTGTCTCAGCCTTTTTTGTCTCAGCCTTCTTTACTTCAGGCTTTTTTGAAACAGCCTTTACAAGCTGGGCCCTGAGCAATGCCTTCTGCTCTGCAGGCGTAAGCCCTCCTCTTCTTAAGACATCGACTTTTACTTCAGCGCGTGAAGGTTTTTCCTCATGCTTCACCACTGCCTCTTCCACTTCGATCTCTTCGGGGGCCATGAGAAGAAACGCCTTTGCGTTGCGCTTCATTATGCCTTCTTTTGTATCATCCTCTTCAACCGTTTCGATGACAGCCTTTTTTACTTCAGGCTTCTTCACTTCGGCTTTTTTCTCTTCTGCCTTCTTTGCCGCAGGCTTTTTAGGCTCGGGCTTCTTTACTTCAGCCTTCTTTACTTCAGCCTTCTTTACTTCAGCCTTCTTTGCTACAGGCTTTTTAGCTTCAGCTTTCTTAACCTCAGCTTTTTTTGCTGCAGGCTTTTTAACCTCGGGCTTTTTAATTTCAGCCTTCTTAACCTCAGCCTTCTTAACCTCAGTTTTTTTAACCTCAGCCTTTTTTGCTGCAGGCTTCTTAGCCTCTGCCTTCTTTACTTCGGCCTTCTTTACGGCAGGTTTCTTAGCCTCTGCTTTTTTCACTTCGGCCTTTTTTGCCACAGGCTTTTTTACCTCAGCCTTTTTTGCCACAGGCTTTTTTACCTCAGCCTTTTTTGCTGCAGGCTTTTTTACTTCGGCCTTTTTAACCACAGGCTTTTTAACCTCAGCCTTTTTAACCTCAGCCTTTTTTGCCGCAGGCTTTTTCACTTCGGCTTTTTTTGCCACAGGCTTTTTAACCTCAGCTTTCTTAACCTCAGATTTCTTAACCTCAGATTTCTTTACCTCGGCCTTCTTTACAGCAGGTGCCGCCTTTTTAACAGCTGCTGCCGTCTTCTTTGCTGCTGCCGGTTTTTTAGCCGTTTCCGTCTTCTTTGCCGTCACTTTTTTCACGTTTTTTTTGTCTGCCATTTCCGCTCCCTTCAGAGATATCGGTCGGTCAAGTTACAAAAAGGCATATTTTGCCACATAAGAGTTTATTCTATACGTAAACAAAAGTCAAGCACGATTAATAAATATGTATCCGTGTGATCACGCCTTCGAAGGAAGGCGGAAGGATATATTCGGGAATACTCTCAGTAAGCATCCCTTCATAGTCTTTATGAAGATGGGCTCCAAAGACCGCGGCTGCGTTTGAATCTTCTTCCATAATAAGTGACATAAGCCCTGATGTCGTTTCATCCGGCACATAGTAAGAGGCACTCCCCCATAAGAGACTCCTCCCGTTTGGATCCGCAGATAAGGCAAAATCCCTTATATCCGGAGAATATGATGAATCAAAGGGAACATGTGTAAAAAGGATCACGGGCCTGCCGTCGGAAAGCGCTTCTCCTGCCCTTTTTAAACCCTCCTCCCCAAGCTGTGACGTGGAATCGTTCCAGCCCAGAACAAGGAATCCATCCATATCTTTTACAAACATCTCCTCCATGGGAGCAAGCTCTGCAGAAAGCATACGGGCTTCTGCCGCCGTCATCTTTTCCGAGGTATACCATTCTCCCATATCATGATCCGCCCTCAGATAAATAAAAGGCGTACTGATCTTATCAAAGCCTGCCTTCAGTATCTGCGCATTGGTCTTTGACATAAAATCCGCCATATCGCCGTTAAAGACTATTAAATCCGCATCCGCTTCATCCAGATGTCCCGAAAGCTCATTCCAGAGGATTTCTGAATACCTTCCTTCGCTGTCTTTAAAAGCTTCCTTCCTGAGTATCACGGTATCCCTGTCTTTTTCATTTATATCGGGATCCATATCAAGCACATGCATGTCATTTACAACAAGGATGGTCTTATCTGTCTCTCCGGGAATGTCAATCTCTATATCCTTTATACTGACAAGGGAGGAAAGTTTATCCTTCCCTCCCGTCATCACCGGCAGAACAAGTAAAACCGCCGCGGCAGCCATTATGCAGCTTACAAGACCTCTTCTCATATCAGGAGATGGCCGGTCCTAAAAATGTGCATGCCATATCCATCCAGCAGCAATCCTTCTTCTCTATCTTCGAAGGATCTCCGGAACCTGTTCTTTCATCGGCAAGCGAAAGACCATGTGAACCATGCTCGAAGATATGAAGCTCTGCGCTCACTCCCGCTTTCTTTAATGCGGAATAAAAAAGCAGGGAATTTTCCACAGGAACAGAACCATCCTCTGTCGTAGACCATATAAAGGTTCGCGGAAAAGCTGCATCCGCAAGCTTTTCAAGAGAATGCTCATCCTTTTTTTCTTTGTATTCCTTTCCCAGGAGATTCTCAAAGGAACCCTTATGCGCATATTCACCGGAGGTGATAACGGGATAGCCAAGTATCAGACCGTTTACTTCAAAGCAGCCACTCTTCCCTTCTCCGAATGCTTTCTTTACAAAGGCTTCTTTTCTCTTTACCGTGTATTCCGCCACAAGATGGCCGCCTGCGGAAAAGCCCGTAAGGTATATCCTGTTTTTATCTATGCCTAAAGCCTTTGCATTCTTTCTGAAATAACGTACGGCTTCCGCAAGCTCAAGCAGAGCCTCAGGATAAGCATGAGGAGAGCAGGAATATTCAAGCACTGCGGCGTGATAGCCTCTTGCCATAAATTCAAGCGCCACAGGCTCCCCTTCTCTTTTTGATGTATGCTCATAGCCGCCTCCGGGACATATGAGTATAAGAGGCCTTTCTGCGATCGCTATGGCCTTTACTTTTTCATGGAGATAAAGCGTAAGCTCAGCCTTTGCTTTTCCGATGTTTTTCTTTTCGTATATCACTGCGCACCTCCGGCATTATTTAGTCTCTGCATTATTCCCGTGATTATCCTGTCTTCCGTGATGCCGTCGGAAACAGCCTCAAAGGATAAGATGATACGATGGCGCAGCACAGGATAAGCTACTGACTGTATATCCTCGAAGGATACGTTGAAACGCCCTTCCATAAAGGCCTTCGCCTTGGCTGCCTTCACTATGGCCTGCGCAGCTCTGGGGCTGGCTCCCTCTTTTATGTACTTATCCTTCCTGTCATGGGTAGCCATCACGATATCCAGCACGCGGTCCATTACGGGATCTGCTATCTTTATGCCCGATACCATTTCCCTTGCCTGTAAAAGCTCCTCTCCGGAAAGCAGGGTACGAGCAGGTGCGGCATCCGTCCGTTCCGTAAGATCCACTATGCCTTTAAGCTCATCCTTAGAAGGAAATCCCACAAGTATCTTAAACATGAAACGGTCAAGCTGCGCTTCGGGGAGCGGATAAGTTCCTTCCTGCTCTATGGGGTTTTGGGTTGCGAGCACAAAGAACGGCTCCTGCAGCCTGTGGCTTGTATTTCCCACTGTCACGCAGTGTTCCTGCATGGCCTCAAGCAGCGCGCTCTGTGTTTTAGGCGTAGCACGGTTTATCTCATCTGCAAGCACTATATTTGCAAATACAGGTCCCTTTTCGAAATGAAAAGAGCTGCCGCTTTCATCTCTTATCATTATGTTGGTACCGGTGATATCGCCCGGCATCAGATCCGGTGTAAACTGTATCCTTTTAAACGAAAGATCAAGCACATGGCTTATGGTATTTACAAGCCTTGTCTTTCCCAGTCCCGGCATACCTTCCAGTAAAACATTTCCGCCTGAGAGCAGCGCAGTCATCACGCTCCTTATCACGGCCCTCTGTCCCACTATCTCTTTTCCTATTTCCTGCTCGCAGGCTGCAATGCGCGCCTGCATTTCCTCAAGTCCGCTCATAATCACCTCTTCTTTTTAATCAAAGCTGCTGAAATAATCTTTTATCACATCCTCCATGCCGGAAGGATATGTACCCTTCTCTATGCCTTCATAAGCTTTCTTACTGTATTCGCCTATCACATTTTCAAGTTTGACATGCTCTCCCTCAAAGCCTATGCCGCTGTTGTCCCTCGTTATCTTCGAATCCCCTTCTTTATCACGTTTTCCGGAAAGAGCGCTGTCATCTCCCGTGGGATTATCAAGACTCACATAATCACCTTCGGCATTGCCGTGGCCGTAATCCGACTGGCCGGCACCTCCGTTACTGCCATCTTTGCTATTTCCATTACCGTTCGCACCGTCTTTTCCGTTCTGACCTTCGCCGGAACCGTTTCCGTTCTCTCCGTCTTTTCCTTCTCCGGTGCCGTCTCCGTTCTCTCCGTCTTTTCCGTTCTGATCTTCGCCGGAGCCGTTTCCTTCTCCGGTGCCGTCTCCGTTCTCTCCGTCTCCTTCTCCATTTCCGTTCTCGCCATCCTTACCTTCGCCGCCTTCGTTTTTCCCGTCAGCTTTTGCGAAAGCATCCGAAGAATCACCCAGCTTATCCATAGCATCCGCCAGCATTTCCGAAGTCGTCTTTCCTGCGGAGTTTCCCGAAGCGCTTCCGTTCTCTCCGGCCCTCTCTTTAGCCTCCGCTTCTTCCTTCATCCGCTCAAGTCCGTTTGCTATGGCTTCATATCTGTAATCAAGCTTATCCGAAGCAGTCTTAAGATCTTCTGCAGTAGCCACATCCTGCATTTCAGCTATTGAGGAATCCAGGCTCTCAAGCATCTGCGAAAGTTCTGTCCGCTCGCCTTCCGTAAGCTCCGCTGCTTCAAGTTCTTTAAGAACATCCACGGTTTTTTCTATCTCTTCTTTTTTTACCTTTGCTTCCTTCTTTACTTCATGGGTCTCTGCAGCCTGCTCCTTTGCGGGTGTTTCGGTAAAAGCCGCACAGAAGGCCAGCATCAGCATGCAGAGAAAAAGCATTATCCTTGTAAGCCAGGGCCCGGTCTTTATCTTTATGCCGGGCATCCGGCGTCTTAAGGTTTCCGCGGCATCCCGTCTTAAAAGCACTGCCGTTTCATCATCCTCATCCTCATGTTCCAGCGCGGTGATCACTCTCTCCTTAAGCCCGAAAGAATCAAGCAGCACAGCCGCATCCTTCTCACTCTTTTTATGAAGAAGCGAATATATGATGCCGCCGGTCAAACCCGCTGCCGTAAATAATACGGCAAGCAGATGTGAAAAATAAAAGGGGATGATAAGCGATATCCCCTCTGTAAGTGCCGCAGCCGCAAGGCCCGCGGTAAGCCCCGCAAGCACATGCTTAAGAAAAGCCGCTCTCGCAAGCTTCCCTCTTGTTTCCTTTATGCAGCGTTTTATAAATTCCTTTTCGCTCACTGTACGCCCGCTTTTGTCTGCGATCTTTCTTTATAGCCTCTTACCGGATCTATACGTGTGGACGCAAACCACTGGAAGAGCAAAGACAGGCCTATCATCAATGAAAAAGAGACTATCATCCATACAAGAGGACTTTTTATCAGCATGCCCCCGAAGATATCCTCATCCCCGGCTCCCATGGCGGTCATGAAAAACATCACAAAGGATACCGCAGGGTTGAACAAAAGAGTTAAAGCCCCCAGCTCTTCCACGCCGCTTGATTGGGCAAACATAAGTATTATCGCCATGGGCGTCCAGCTTCCGCCGAAGAAGATTCCCATGAACACATAGGAAAGAACTATAGATCCGATGGATTTCTTTGTAAGTGTGGAGCAGAGTATTCCTATGGAGCCCACATAATATGCAAATATAAAGGATGTGATTAGGAAACCAAGAAGCGCCCACCAGCTTAAGCCTCCCACAGTAAAGGCCACCGCCATGAGCGGGATGCTGGCTATTATATATATCATCATGTGGAAGGTGGCGGAATTGACTTTTCCCCTTATCACCTGCATCGGCGTCATCACTGTTGTAAGCAGTATGTCGAAGGTCTGCTTCTCTCTTTCTGAAGTTATCGCTGATGCCGTTTCTATGGGTATTATGAGCGAGAGTATTCCCAGCTCCACTGCGCCTATAACGGGAAACATATATACCAGCGCTTTGTATGTTTCCGTATATCCGTAACGGTCAAGGGACATCAGATTGATGGCAAAGAAAAATACCAGTCCCAGCACGGCTTCAAAAGCAAAGAGTCCCCAGGCAAATTTCATCGAGCGGGATCTTATGCGCAGATCTTTTTTCATTATGGGATTTACGTGTATGTTTTTTAAACTGATCTTCATCTGTTCATCCCTCCCTTTACAGGACCCATCGGCATACCCTGATTTACATTGATATCATCACCTGTAAGCTTCATGAACAGAGTCTCGAGATTCTGCTCTTCTTTCCTGAAACCGCCCACCAGCACGCCACCTGTCATAAGCTCTATCATTATCCTGTTTATCTGCTCATCCTCTCCGCTGCAGGCTATCACTATCTGGCCTTCCATCACGGAATCTATGCCTATATCAGGGATCTCACGCACTTTCTGTATAGCGGTTTCCATATCGCTCTTTATATCTATTATGAGATGATGATTGTTGATGCCAAGAGAAAGGATATCCTCCATGCGGCCTGCAGTCACCAGTTTTCCCCTGTTCATTATTCCCACACTGGTACACATCTCGGCTATATCGGAAAGTATATGAGAACTTATCACTATTGTCTTTCCCATGGAATTGAGATTTAAGAGAACCTGCTTCATCTCAACTCTTGCCCTGGGATCAAGGCCGCTTGAAGGCTCATCCATGACCAGCAGCTCGGGATTGTGGAGAAGGGCCCTTGCCACGCAAAGCCTCTGCTTCATTCCTCTTGAAAGAGTATCCACATACTGTTCTTCAAGATTGCTTAAGTTTACCAGCTCTAAAAGATCCGATGTCATCCTTTTTACGGACGCATCGTCTATGCCGTAAATGGAACCGTAAAATTCCATATATTCATAAACCTTCAGATTGTCGTACACTCCGAAGAAATCCGGAACATAGCCCATGCAGCGCTTCACTGCATTCTTATCCGTAGAGTAGCGGTTTCCTCCCACTATGATGTCGCCGAAATCAGGCTTTAAAAGCCCGCACATCATACGTATCGTTGTTGTCTTTCCCGCACCGTTGGGTCCCACAAATCCGAAGAGATCCCCCTTCGGCACATGGAGGGAAAGGCCGTTTACCGCATAAAATTTTCCGTATCTCTTTGCCAGATTGTTCAGATAAAGCATATGACCACCCCTTACTTACCGCCCGTTGAATAAAGACAGAGATAAACATCCTTCTTTTCATTTGATGTGACCGGGCAGTCCTTTGACTTTGCCACGCCTATAACATAGCTTTCCGTACCCTGAAGGGACTCGGATGCCATCAGCAGAGCCGCGCAGTATTTTGCCTTTTGCACATCACCTCTATCGACCATATCTTCTATCCTGTTTACTACGGACCAGTGTGAGCCGTTAGCATCGATCGCTTTGGTATTCACGCTTATGCTGCCGCCGGCCTTCACTCCGTCAAGGAAAGCAAGACACCCGTCATCCACCACCAGCAAAGCTTCAAAATCCGTATCCGTATTATTTTTCACATTTCCTTTTATGACCTGATAAGCCGTATTAAACCTGGCATCCAGAGTTCCGTTGTTATTATTGTTTTCCCCTGTTACTTTAAAGAATCGCTTATCAAAATTTTCCTTCGGAACGCAGCTGAGTTCGTAGCCATCCGGTCTTAAGGACGAAACATAGGTACATACGCTATCATCACCTGTATTGTAATACCCGTCGTCATAATAAAATCCGGCTGCTTTAGCATCTTTTTCCACCTTTATCTTCCAGGGCTTAACCTTTGCGCTGTATCCGGATATGTAAGTATCCTCTACCCCGCCGCCGGATGCGTTCCTGGTAACAACACATGCAAGATATTTATTGCTGATATCAAAGCCCCTGCTTGCAAAGAATACCAGTATCACGGCAACAAAAGATATAGCCGGTATAAAGAGCCACACCTTTTCTCTCTTGCCTGCGGATTTAAGCAGCAGATACAGCACCGGGCCCACCACAATGATATATACGGCAACTATCAGCATGAGTATCCCTGCATTTACCCCGCTCTTTCCCTGCATCAGATCAAAGAGATCATCAAACTCTCCGACAAGTGAATCTGAATCAGAATAGCCGCTCCCGGATTGTCCCATACTGTACTGTGTTAAGACCGAATAATACAGATCGGTTGACAGATAGGCCGTATCCAGGTTTTTATCGGAGAGGGCAAAGGGGAATAATAATACACATCCGCTTCCGCAGTATCTTACAGGAGTCCCGTCAAAGCTATATCCGTCATAATTAACGCGTCCGTAGGATTTGCCGTATTGAATATCCGCGCAGTCGATCAGGTTGTTATATCCGCTGTAATAGGTGGGAATCTTTGAAGTACTTTTTGAGGTAAGCTTCACATCTGTAATATCATCGGAAAAAGCCTTAAAGGTCTTATCCCCGGCCTTTCCTGTTCCTATCACCAGCACGCCGCCGTGTTTTACCCAGTTTTCAACATTCTTTACGGCTTTGTCGCTGAGCAGGGATGTATCATAATCATCTATTATCAGGAAAGCACAGGATGAGAAATTAACCGTATCCTCAAGATCCGCAGCGGTAAGCAGACGCTGCATATAAGTCATTTCACCCGAAAGCTCAAAGTACTCCAGAGATGCCGGCGAATCTGAAAGAACGCCGTAAGAAGCACTGTCCAGATTGTAACTGATGTTCCAGGGCTTATTTACAAGCTCCTTTCCCTTTTCATCCGTTACTATTATCCTGGCATCTGCCTTCGTTATGGGAGATCCCCCCGGCATCGGAAAAGATATCTGCAGATTCTGTTTTGATCCCGCAGCCGCCGATATATAGCGCTCATAACCAACAGGGCATCTTGTAAGGTTGTATCCGTTTCCCTGTATATCTGTAAGCCGGACTCTTACGTAGCCGTTGAAATCATCTGCGTTATTTTTTAATTCCAAAAGCACCGTAACGATCTTCTCGGTATTATCCTGTCTGATCTCCGTGATCGCCACCTCAATATTACCCGCAGCCTTAACACTTCCGGATATAAACAAAAAAGCACAGACCGCGATCAACACTGCGGCAGCGCTTTTCATAAATGAACGCATATATTCTTTCATACCCTTCCCCCTCTCGTTCTAGATATACCGGAAGGTATTATAACACGCAATCATAATTAATGCATTTTTATCATGATCTACCTTTTTATCTCCTCCGCGTAATGCACCTCATCAAGGCCTGAAAGCTGCGCAAGTATCTCCGAATGCTTCTGCCTCTTTTTCATATCCAGTGAGATCACCACCGCTGTATCCTTTTCCTGCAGGGTAGCCTTTTTCTTCTTCTCTATGGTAACGATATCAAATTCATTTGAATGGATGAAATCAAATACTTTCTGTATTCCGCCTTCATGATCAAGCTCCATATAGATATTGATGAAAGCGGATTTTTCTTCCTGGTTCTTTGACATTCTGCTGAGCGCCACCACTATAAAGACTATAACCAGAAAACCAACGATACTTCCGGCTATATAGCCTGAACCAATTGTGATACCTAAGGCTGATGCGGCCCAGAGGGTTGCAGCGGTGGTAAGCCCCCTCACATAGCTGCGCCCCGTCACCACTATGGTGCCCACGCCTAAGAAACCTATCCCGTTTAATACAGCCGCCGGTATACGCGCCGTATCCGTATTTTCCGTAAGAACAAAGAGATAGAGGTTTGCAACAGTAGCAAGCGCCGAGCCCGCGCATACCAGCGCAAAAGTACGTACCCCGGCAGTCTCGCCCTTTGACGCCCTCTCAAGGCCTATAAGCGCCCCAAAAAAGGCAGCCAGGCATATCCTGAAAGTAACGCCTGCGGTATTAAACTGCTGAAGATACTCTGTCATGCTCACACATACCTCACATCTGATGCTTCACTATCTGATATTCATTGCCCTGTCTGAAAAAGGGGCATTCCCTGTTATCCCCGCGTAAGAACCGTTCCATATCATCCTGGTCCAGATCCATATCGCAGGTATAGCAGTCAAATTCCTCATCATATTCATAATTCATGCAAAGATCACATTTGTCCATATTTCAAAACCTCTTTATGATCCTTATTTTCCCCCTTATCACTTGAATTTTCAAGACTCCCTCTCTCGCAATTTTTTCTTCCCGGGCAGCTTGTTTTTGCCATCCTGAGGTTTTTCTGTCATCCTGAGGTTTTTTCCTGTCATCCTGAGCGAAGCGAAGGATCTCTCTGTAACCTGCGGATGATAAGATCCTTCGCTTCGCTCAGGATGACATTATGAATATTCAGGATGACATTATGAATACTCAGGATGACATGGCGGAAAACCGGGTCTTGTTTAATAAAAGATCCGCCGGCTGTGTGCCGGCGGATCCTTTATTAAACTGCCTGTCTTTTTAGCTGCTTCTTACTTAAACTTGCCTACAACCTTGACAGTATACTTCTTGCCCTGTGCGTTGATAACGATCTTGGAGCTGTTCTTTGCTGCCACCACACCGGTAACGTGGATCTCTCCATCCTTACCGATGACGATATTATCCTTGCTGAGCGGTGTCCTGCCCTTGAAGGTGTATAAGGAATTGAGAGGCACACCTGTGATCTTTACATCATAGGTGCCGGCTCCGCTGTATGTTGCGTTAAGCTTGTTTGCATCTCCGGGTGCATTAGCGCTTACGGAAATGTTCAATCCCTTCTCGACCGTAACAGCAGGCTTCACAACAGTATAGTCAAGAGTAACCACTCTTCCGCCTGTCATCACATACTTAAGTACGCCTGTACCTGCCTTCTTGGCCTTCAGCACGCCCTTGTTGCTGATAGTAGCTGTCTTCTTTGATGTCTTATTGAAATCCTTGAACTGCTTGGTAGCCTGCTTGTCATATCCTGCGAGGGTTATCTTCGCACCTACAACAAATGTAGCCTTTACAGTCAGTTCGTTGGAGGAAGCATCGTTTGCAGATGCATCCAGCATCCATACCTTTCCTGCTGCATCGGGAACGATGGAAACAGTATCCTCGATCGTAGCAAGGTTGCTGCTTATCGCCCTCTCTGCCTTAATCTTCTCATTAACAGCCACTACAACCGTTACGCACTCTGCAGCCGTATCCTTTAAGCCCTTCTCGTCCTCAACATAATACCATACATAGTATATGCCGGGAGCCTTTGCCTTAGGTACTTCCGTGGTCCAGCCGGTCTCGGGTGCCACATCAGCACTTTCACCGAGAGCATAAAGCATCTTTCCGCCGAAGGCTGTTCCTTCACCTATAAGAGCCTGATCCTCATAGCTTTCTGTAAGATCCCTGACTGCCACAGGTTTTTTCTCAACAGCCGCGCAGGCTTCGATCTTCACTTCGATGCTTTCCTTAGCCACCATATCGCTGTGATCTGCATCGCCCTTTACCATATACCATACGTAATAGGTTCCGTCCTCGGTAGCCGTAGGTACGTTTGCCTTGAATGCGTATGATGCGGGAGCTGCGTTTGTTTCAGTTACCGCATAATACATTATGCCGTCGTTTGTTCTGCCTTCTTCAACAAGCTCCTGTGCCTGTCCGTCGTAAACCAGTATCTTTGCTGCCGGAACAACGCTTACAGCAGCCACAGCCTTGTTTATGACAAGCTTTGCACCGGTAGTCTTTACATCATAGTTCGGATTCTCACCCGCAATAACCAGGATGTTGTATCTGCCTGCGCTCTCGCCTGCCTCACGGCTCACTTCATAATCGATAACGTCCTCGCCGATAACACCGTTTACGGAAACTGTAAGCTCGGGATCTGCCTCGCCGTAGGTCTTGCTTAAAGCGTCGGCAGAAACAGTAACTACAGCCTTCTTGATGTTAAAGATCGTTGTATCATCGAGAAGCTCATAGCTGCCTGCCCTTTCTCCGGTGATGCCGGATGCAACCGCAAGATAGGTGCCAACATTGATCTCCTCACCGCTTACTTCGATCTGTATCACATCGTTGCTTACGGTTCCGGTGGCTGTTGCTACCGGCTTCTGTGCCGTACCGTTGTAAGTAAGTGTCGTGTCTGTCCATTCTACACCGATCAGCTTCTTTGATACCGTAAATCTGAAAGGAGCAGTGGTAGCTGCGTTGTAGCTTGTGGAATTGCCGCTTGCTGTCTTGTCAGATACACGAGCATATACACAGTAGTCACCTGCGGGAAGCTTTGCAACTTCCTTATCATCCCACTCTGTGCCCTGTACCTCTTCCTCGTCTTCTCCAACAACTCCAACACCTCCAATAAACTCAGCGGGGGTACCCTCCAGCATCTCATCTGTCGCAGGAACATCCTCTCCTTCATCAGCTACAGGATAGTAGTAATAGGTCTCAACTCCGTTTCCGAAGTTGCCCGTTACCTTGGGTGAGTTAACCTCTTCGTTGTAGCCGCCATAGGTCCAGCCCTGTACGGATACGCTGGGATCGATGGTGCTCACAAGGATCTTGAAAGTTCCCTCCTCAAATATGTCGATTTTGTAATTCTGGGAGTCAAGCGTACCCTGAAGTATAACGTAATCATCTCCTACCTCTTCTCCGGCTGTACGTGTAAGCCTTCCGGTGAAGACGCCGTCTTTAATGCTTCCGTCTTCGTTCTTGTCAACATCCATCAGACCTTCGCAGGTAAATTTGAGTTCAGGATCCACCTGACCATATTCCTTTGATGTGCTGCAGGCGCTGACCGTCACTTTAGCTCTGTCGATGTATCCTGTTGTTGTTTTCTTGCTGGCATTTACGGAAATGCTGTAGTTTGCAGCCTTATTTCCGCTTAAGATCATGCTGTTAATGGAAACAGTTTTCGGAGCATCCCAGTCATTTACTCTGTATGAAGAATTTGCATCATCATATTCGGCAGTTACATAAACGCTAAGCTTATCATCCAGGCTTCCGCCATTGAGATCCGTGATAGTCGCATAATTATCACTGAAGGTGATGTACTTATTACCATCATATGTCTTTCTTACAGTTCTTACTGAGTTAACCTTGACCACCTTCTGTGTAATGGTTAACTTCGCGGCACGTCCATAGCTGAAGCTGTAGTTTCCGTAAGTCTTGGCACCGGATACAAATATTGAATACTCGCCTGCATCCTCGCCTTCCTCGCGGACTATGCTTACATTATCTGCTATTACTTCTTCTGTTTCATTATTACTTAATCCTGTTACCGTCCACTCAAGCTTCGGATCTTCATCTCCGTAAACCTTGGTCTTATCAACCGGAGTGATCACTACTGAAGCAGGTGTTATCTTAAGAGTTCCATCGACAAATTTCACCTTGTAGTTATCCTGGCTGACAGCATCTTCAAAGATGATCCTGTGGTCGCCTACGTTTTCATCATCGTTTGCAACTCTCTTCGGATTTGCAGTGATCACAGACTTCGTATCGCTGTACTTAAGACCGGTTACAGTCCAGGTAAATTCAGGATCTACATTTCCGTAAACCTTGGTCTTATTTGCAGCGGTAACCGTAACCTCTGCCTGCATGATCGTATAGTCAGCAGCAATACAGGTTATCTCGTAGTTATTGTAGGTACCGGAAACAACAGGAAGTATATCATCCGTATATACACCGGCATTCTGGGTTGTCTTCACTCTTGATACAGTGTATTCAATGGTATCCTCTCCCACCGTACCTTCAACTACTGCAGTAAAGTAAGGATCCTTCTCACCGTAGATCTTTGTAGCCTTATCTGCGGTAATGGTGACAGCCTTCTTCGCAATGGTCACATCCACATGGTCAGGATCTACATGATTGAAATTAGGATTGTCAACTACTCTGTACCATACATGATATGTTCCTGCATCTGTTCTCTGAGGAACCTTATCACTCCAGAGAGTCTCATCTGTGGGAGCACTTGCAGCATTGGTGCTTACTGCATACTGTATCTTTCCTTCGGATACAGAACCTGCTGTTACAAGGTCATGAGCCTCTCCGTCGAAAGTAAGCTCATTTGCAGCCGGTTTGATGATAGTAACATCTGCCGGCATGATGGTGAACTTTCCATCAACGAAAGTTATGCTGTAATTGCCCTGCTCTTTGTCACCTGTTACAACGATAGGATATACTCCCGCAGCATTGCCCTGCTCACGTGCAATGTGAACTGTCAGGATATCCTTTGTATCTCCGTTCTTGAGACCTGTAGCTGTCCATGTAAGTTCGGGATCTGTAGCACCGTACAGTCTTTCCTTATCTTCTGCCTTAACCACTACAGGAGCAGGATTGATGGTTAAGTTTGCAGGGATATATGTTACATTGTAATTTTCCTGTGTTTCAGCTCCTCTTGCTATGATCTGATATTCACCGATATTTTCACCTTTGATACGGCTTATATTGTAGGCAATAACGCTTTCGTTATCGCCAGACTTAAGTCCCGTTACATCCGCTCTGAATTCAGGATCTTTGTCACCGTAATTTTTGGATACTGCATTTACGGAAACAACCACATTTGCAGGCTTGATAGTAAATTTACCGTTTTTAACTTCTACTTCATAATTATTTGTCGCGGTATAGTTGGCACTTATCGTATATTCTCCGACAGTATTGCCTTTTTCACGGCTCAGAGTATACTCAAGCTCCTCGCCATCTGCCATGCCTGTTACTGTAGCAGTAAGCTCGGGATCTTCATCGCCGTAAACCCTGGTCTTATCAGCTATAGTAACAGTAACCGGTGCCTTTGCTATCGTCACCGTAACACATTTCGGATCCGAATCCTTATGGTTAGGATCATTTCCATCTACTACACCCTTGTACCATACATAATATGTCTTCGCGTCCTTACCGACAGGTATATCCTTGCTCCAGCCAGTTTTGGGAGCCTCCCTGTCATGTCTGCCAAGAACATACATAACGTCACCGGTCGTTTCAAGAGTTCCTGCTGTCACAAGCTCCTGCTCTGTTCCATCGTAGACCAGATCTCCTGCCCCTTCAGGAGGCACACTAAATGACAGTACTGCTTCCTTAATGGTCAGCTTGCCGTTCTGGCAATCCAGTACATAGTTAGTATGGTCGAAGTGATTTTTATCTGTAATTACAATCTCATATTCGCCTACCAGACCTTCATTATTACACCGTATGGAATAATCATCACCTATGGTAACCGGTACGGTGGTTGCATCATCCTGACCCACATACCCGGATATGATCACATGGTCAGCAATAGTATCATTAGTCACAGCATTTCCATCATAAGTATGCTCCCAATTTGCAGATACGGTTAACTTTGCTTTTTTGATCTCAACATCCGGAATAACCACATCGCTTGGAAGTGTAATACCGTAAACAGTGCTGTCGCTGGTTACCCTATATTTAACAGCATAAGCACCCACAGCTATTGCTTCAGGTATAGAGTCAGTATACCCGCCATCACCAAGTTTATACTGGAACTTAAACCCTTCAGGCAGACTTGCAGCAGCACCCTCACTGACACTGACAAGTTTTTGTGAAGTTCCGGTATATGACAACTTATTTGCCGAAGGCGATATGATATCCGGCACGATAGTATATACTATCGCAGGCTTATAGGTAGTACTGGTAGTACCATCACCTACCGTCACCGCTATCTCAGCTTTATAGCGACCTACCACATCCGCAGGAGCAGCATTCAGTGATTCAGACCAAACAGCAGCACCATTATTTTCTTCTCCGATCTGCCGATAATACTGAATATCGCCTATCGTCGCTTTTGTAGCTTTCTCGAATTCATCCTTGCCTTCAAGTGTTGCAGCTGCAGCCTTTTTGTCTCCGTATTTTGCATGCTTAGGCTGCTTTATCTTCAATGTTACCTTGTTATCTTCAAGATCACAGTCTGTTGTATTATTGCATGACGCTTCAATAGCATCCCCGCCTGTGCTCACCTTATAAGTAAAGTTATGCTTATGCGCGGGAGGGAACTGAACCTTGACATAAGGATATGAATAATATGGGCCTTCTGAATTAACAGGTCCTAAATATTTCTGAATATCACCAATATTCCCTTCATCATTCCAGCCAGTTCCGGCTATGGCATTATTTAAGCTGACACTAGCAAACATAGCTAACATGTGTTTACTTGTATTTTCTGCAATCAGCTTTGCACCTGTTGCGATTATGATCTTCCCACCCGATCTGATGGAAAAATCCCTCACACTCGAAGCACTTACTGTTCCGCGGTTAAAGCTGATATCAGCCCCTGTACCACTCACTATGGAAAGCTGGTCACTTGCTATCTCGACCTTCCCTTCGCTTTCAAAAGTTATGGCTTTAGTACTACTGAAAATACCCTGTGTCACCTTCGTCATCTTCAGCGACTCTTTACCGCCGAAGGTAAAAGCACCTCCGTTTGCATTAATACCACTGCAGACGCCTGTTATCTCAACCACGCCCTTACCGTTGATCGTTAGATTACCGCCATTGTTCGCTGAAATACCGTAAGTATCTTCAGGGCTCTGACTTGATATCTTCAGATCACCTGATCCGGAAATAGTGATATTTCCTTTATCTGCTACTATACCTTCTCTGCAATCTGATATCGCCAGATCTCCTTCACCGGTTATTTCCACATCTGCAATGTTTGAGATAATACCGACATCACATCCTGATATAGTATTTTCACCATCGAGCACGATCGTCAGAAGGGAACCCTCTATATCCTTATAATAGATCCCGTTTTCTTTCCCATCGCCTTCATATGTGAAATTATTTAATGTCAGGGTTTTTGTTTCAAGATCATAGGACCATCCGGTACCTTCCGTGGTATCCTCGTCAACCTCTGTACCGCCTACAACAAGGCTGTATCCCTCCTCGAAATTAGCCGTGATCTCGACAGGCTTGGTCTCATTTGATACAGAGAGGATGCCTGTCTTGCTGTCATATTTAACACCCTGCGGCAGAATAAAGCCCTTGAAAACATATCCGTCTTCCGGATTTATTTCTTCGACCCTATACTGCTTCTCTGCCTCTTCCTGATCATTCAACTCCTCAAGCTCTAAGCTGCCTTCGCCCTCGAAATGAACCGTGATGACTCTGCCCACGCTGTCATAGAAGTTGTAATCAAAATACGCCTTCATATCGCTTAAGCCCTCACGCGGCAGCGTCAGAGGGTTGTTTGGTGACTGTTCTGAATCGTCACCGTGCTCGTAAGTATACTCGCGGAACGTATACTTTACCGTATTCACACTGGCATCTGTCGTGTTTGCACTGGCTTCGAATTTGATCGACGCCCCATTGTCAACCTCTTTAGATGTCACTTCACCTGCACGTGCCGGGATCACCTTACAGTCAAAGGCATTCTCCTCTGCCCTTACGCTCAGTGATGTGACAGGCAGCGACTGCAGCACCATGGTAAAGCACAGCAGTAAACTCAACAGTTTCTTCGCTTTCCTTTTCATTCATCTACCTCCATTTTTATTTTTCACGCAAAAACACTCCGTTGCTTTCACGCGTTCTTATATTTTACAGGCTTTTTTATGCATTTTCTACAAATGTGACAGAATGTCACATCGATTTTTTGTTTAGGTTTTACGTAAACCATGAGAAGTTTTATTTTAATACATAAGCTCAGACTTATATTTATGGGAAATTTGTTGTAAGATGATGACGAAATCAGCAGAAGCAAAACTTTGGGATAAGTTATCTGATATCAGGAACGATACAGGAAATTTCTACACAAATGAACGATAAATTTGCCGAAACACTCAGAGAAATAAGAATAAAGAAAGAAATGTCACAGCAGCAGTTAGCCGATATGCTCTGTGTGGAGCGCTCCACCATCGCCGGCTGGGAAACCGGCAGGCGCATCCCCAATATCACCTTCATCAGACAGCTTGCCGCGTGCCTGATAGTGGATATCTCCGTTTTCATAGATAATCCCGGAGCAGATACCGATAATGTCAATGTCCTCGTGCTGGATGATGAACGTCTTATCCTAAACGGCAGCGTGCAGATCTTAAAGGAAAACCTTCCGGGCGCCATGGTCACAGGCTTTACCCGTTCTTCCGAAGCCCTGGCTTATGCAAAAGAAAACAGGATAACATTGGCATTTGTCGACATCGAGCTTGGCAGGACCAACGGTCTTGAGGTATGCAGAAAGCTTCTGGATATCAATCCCCGCACAAATGTTATATACCTGACCGCCTATGCCGATTATTCCTTTGATGCATGGGATACCGGCGCCTGTGGCTTCGCGCTCAAGCCCCTTTCAAAAGAGGTTTTGCAAAAGCAGCTTTCAAGACTTCGCTATCCGCTTACATCCGTATAGGACAGGAGTATATACAGATATGACAAACTGGATCGATCTGACAAATTTTGCCGTAGTCATATCCGGACTGACCCTTGCGATCCTCGGGTTTATCCTCACCAACTTCATGCCCTATAAGGGAAGCTGGGAAAAAAAATATTTTACGGTTTTTTTTATCTTTCTCATCATATATACATGCAGCGACCTGGCATCGCAGATCTCCCTGATCTTTGGAGGCCCGGAATGCGCCTTTCTTTCAAAAACAGCGGTCTTTCTTGAATCATTTTTTTCCTCAGTTCTCATGCCCATGCTCACGATATATCTGCTGCACTGCACAGGGGAAACTGTCGCCCACAGCCGCACATTTACCTTCGTTATCATTCTGTGGGTCGTATATTTTGCACTCTTAACCGTTACGCAGTTTACCACTTATATCTACTATGTAGATGAGGACAATATCTATCACCGCGGCAGCCGCTACCCCCTTCTTCTGATCCCCATTGTCCTTTCAATGCTTATCAACATCACTCTGCTGTTAAAAAAGAGAACCCTGCTGGCAACCCGTCAGTTCCGTATATTAGCCGTCAATATGTTCATACCGCTTGTTTGTATGCTCATTCAGATCTGCTCCTACGGGCTGCTTCTCATAGTTCTCGGTGTATCTGCCGCAGCCTTTTTCATGCTACTCTCCATAAGCATCGATCAGATGGAGCAGTTTAAGGCACAGCAGGAGGAGATAATGCAGCAGCAGGCAAGCATCCTGGCTCTTCAGATGCGCCCTCATTTCATATATAACACCATGACCAGCATTTACTATCTTGTAAAGCAGGATACAGACAAGGCACAGGAAGTGATCACGAATTTTACCCGCTATCTGCGCGGCAATTTCTCCGCCTTTGCAAAAGAAGATACCATACCCTTTCTTGAAGAACTTGAGCACATCCGCTCATACCTTGCCGTAGAAAGCGTCCGCTTTGAAGACAGCCTGTATGTGGAATACGACACGCCCTTTACTTCTTTTTCCATTCCGCCCCTTACGCTTCAGCCTCTGGTGGAAAATTCGGTAAAATACGGCTGCGATCCCGAATGCGGACCGCTTTATGTTACCATCCGCACCCGGAAGAAAAAAAACTCCGTGGAAATAAAGATCTCAGATAATGGTCCCGGCTTTTCAACCCACGCGGAAAACGACACCCACAAAAAAACTCATATAGCTCTGGATAATATAAAAAACAGAATAAAGCTTATCTGCAACGGGACACTTGAAATAGAAGCTCCGGAAAGCGGCGGCACTGTGGTTACTATCACGATACCGCTTTCATAATACTTCTATAGAGCTCTTCATGTAGATATTTAGGGCGCTTTCTTTCCGGACAGGGATCAGCCTGTTCTTCTCTGTCAGCTGGTTTATATATTGTCTCGAACAATTAAGCAGTTTTGCAGCTTCAGTGGTATCGGAGGTTCTTTCTTTTATGAAGAACAGAATATCATCATACGTTATTAATGCATCATCTCCGCATGCTCTCAGACTCTCCGCCGGGATATAAAGCTCTTCTCCCCATTCGATACCGTTCCCCCCCGGAGATACAGATACATTTTTAAATACAGCTTCTTTTCTCAGAACATTTGCAAATGAAATATCTTCGCCGCGAATTTCTTTTATATCAGCATAGCAGCTTTTACCGTCGTTAAAGAATATCAATGCCTTGAAATCTGCAAACGGTATCACGTCTTTTACTTTTTTCCTCAGACGTTCCTGTATCTCCGGCAGTATCTTATCCTCTTTTATCCTTAACAGATACAGATCATCCTGTGCGCAGCGGCCTTCGCTCAGTTGAAGCAGCTTAAATTCATCATATACTTTCAGATCGTTTTCTTTTAATATACTTCCGAGGTTTTGCCTGTCTGGGGGGATTATCCTCTGATAAACAAATTTTGCGCTCCAGACAGAGTCTATGCTTCGTATGCCTTTTTTTACATGTGATGAAAAGATAAACGGAGAATCCCATTCATCTGTTTCATTTAACAATTCGGCAAAGAAGCGTCTGCTTTTTTCGTAATAAAACAGATATCCCAATAATCTTTTTTTCTCGCTCATGTTTCTTATTTCAAATATTATCAAGGCTGCACCACCTTTTTTTGATCATTTCATTCATTTTTGAAATATATTCTGCTCCGATAACAGTATCCAGTCCTTCAAATATTTTTTTAATATCCTTTGTATTTAACTCAGGAAGAATATTAAGATAATCCTTTGGGATCATCTTAATATTCATCAAAGTACTCGATGATCCGACAAAGGACTGAACTCTCTTATCTTCCATCACATCAAATTTTTTTAATTCCTCCGATGTATGACATCTGCATACGAGACTGAGACCATGATCAAACAAAGGTGAGAGCCTGTCTTTTTTAAGCTTTGGATCACGCAGCACTTCTATATTGGCCCCATGACGGTCTCTGTTAAGAACGAGATAATCGGTAAGAAACATTTCATAGACATATTTCTCCCAGCCTTTACGAACGCAGAAGTCAAATGGAGTTTCATCATTTTCTTTTTCCATTGCATAGTAATCTTCAAGAGATATCTTTCTCTCTCCGGGATTTTTGTAATCTTCCGACTCGCAAAGATATGTTTCATATTCTTTATCATCAATTCGGACCGTTCCGTGAATAAGCATATAATCAAGATGTGCAAATCCCAGCAGATTAAGCAGTCTCTGTACAATGATCTCGTTTACGCATTCATGTCCTATGATACCATTTACCGGATCATAATCAGAAAGCTTATAATATTTCTTTTTCTTTCCGCTGTCATCATAGGCTTTTAAAAACGAACCTGCTGTGCCGGAAGATTTTCTTGTTCTGGTCCAGTTAAGATATCTCATGTCCTGAAGGTCGGAAATGATATCATTCATATAAGCCTCCATAAAAGTACTTGTCAAATGTCAAGCTAAATCATATTTATAATATAATTTTACTTTACTATCGTCAAGTAATTCTTAAATAACGACACAGTATATCTAAAAAAACAGATAAAAATACACCCTTTAGGGTATGTTTTTTGCAAATATTGCAAATTTATACCTTAAAGAGTGTAAAAATGTTGTATTGAAAGATCCTTCGGGCTAAAGCCCTCAGGATGACAAAAAACCTAAAGCCCTTAGAATGACATGAACGCTAAGGCCCTCGAAATGATATTAATTCGAGCTGGGATGAGGCATGTACCTGTAAAGCGTGGCTGCCGTATTAGGTATGGGCATTGTCTGGAGTGTAATGTGGCCGGGGCCTGTAAGTATGGTATTGAAGAGCCCTTCACCGCCGAAGATCATATTTTTAACGCCTTTTACCATTTCGACATCCAGTGTGACGCTGGCATCCATTATTGCAAGATAACCGGTATCGATCACCTTTCTCTGACCGGGCTGCAGATCGTATTCCACGGTGGAGCCGTCGATTTCAAAGAATACTATGCCGTCGCCTTCAAATTTCTGCATAAGGAAACCTTCGCCGCCAAAGAATCCGCCGCCTATCTTTTTCTGGAATCCCACGGACATTTCCACATTTCCTATGCTTGCCAGATATGCGCCTTTTTGAGCCATTATGGGCCTGCCGGGCTGTACCTGGTATGCCACAATGGATCCGGGGAAAGAAGATGCAAAAGCGATCTCGCCGGGCTGAGTGGCTGTGTAGGTATTGAGCATAAGGGATTCTCCGGTGAACATCCTTCCGAGGAGTTTGCCCATACCGCCGCCTGTATTTGTTTCCATGTTGATACCGGCATCCATCCAGGACATTGCACCGGACTCGCAGCGTACGGATTCACCTGCTTCAAGCTGCATGATAACTACGGGGAGATTGCCTCCTGTTATGTTGTACTGCATTTTTGTAACCTCCTTTTTCTAAAAGATCCTTCGCTTCACTCAGGATGACACATATCTGCCATCCCGACAGATCCATTATACCACAACAACAAGACAGAGGGACGGTTCTCCTGTCTTGTTTATATATTCACCACACCTCCGGGGAAGCCGCTCTTAGCATTATGAAACCTTACTTCCGTAACGCATTTTAGGATATGCGGAGCATTTTCGGGAACATATTCAAGAAGAAAACCTTCGGCATTTCCCGGAAGCCATGAATAATACGACCGCCCGGGGAATGCCATTTTTTCAAGAGAGGCCATTATCGTTCCTCCATGGGCCACTATCGCTAAAAGATCTTCACCGGCTTCTGCGGTCTTTTCGATAAGTTCATTTAAGGCCTTACAGGTACGTTCCTGAAATTCTTCTTTTGATTCGCCACCGGGACAGCGGCCTGCACACTCACTGTCTATCCAGGCTCTGTATTCCTTATCATCAGACATTTCCTCATAATTTCTTCCTTCGAAACGTCCGAAATCCATTTCTTTTAAGCCGTCCACCTCTATCTTTTCCGCATCGGGAAATATCAGGTCCGCAGTCTGTCGTGTACGTTTAAGAGTGGTCACATAAACTTTCTTTGGAGAAAAGCCTGCCTTACGTATCTTTGCCTTTCCCTCTTTAGAAAGCGGGATATCTAACTGTCCCTGATAACGTTTTTCTTTATTGAATTCTGTTTCTCCGTGTCTTATGAAGAATATTATCATTATTTCCTCCGTATTAAAGATCCTTCGGGCTAAAGCCCTCAGGATGACAATGATTGTTTCAGGATGTTATTCAAAATATATGCAGTACAAACGGCAAAAACGCCGCCGTCGTAAGAAAGAAAAGAACCACTGTCATGTACATGAGCCTGCAGGCCCTTATTATATCTCCGGGTGCCGCTTCCCTCATGGCATCTCCAAGGCAGGGCTTCTTTACGAGCTTTCCGTTATAATACGAATCTCCTCCGAGCATTATTTCCAGCGCTCCCGCGCATACACTCTCGCACTGAGCCGAATTCGGGCTTTCATGCTTATATCTGTCACGCCTGAAGATACGCCAGGCATTTGCACTGTCATAATGAAGTATGGCGGAAGCCATCACCATAAAAAGTGCTGAAAGCCTTGCCGGTATGAAGCCGGCAATATCATCAAGCCTTGCCGCAGCGCTTCCGAAATATCCGTATTTTTCATTTTTATAACCCAGCATGGAATCCATGGTATTGATCACCTTATATACCATGCCGCCAATGGGGCCGGCGATCAGAAGATAAAAAGCCGGCGCCAATACACCGTCATTGGTATTTTCCGCAACCGTCTCCACTGCAGCCCGCACGATAGCATTCTCATCCAAAAATTCCGTATCCCTTCCCACTATCATGGAAAGCGCTTCTCTTGCCTTTTTTATATCGCCTTTTAAAAGCGGTCTGCAGACAGCCATGGCGGAATCATTTAAATCCCTTGCCGCAAGGCACTGCGCAGACATCACGCTCATAAAAGCAAAAGTTATCACCTGACTGCCGAGATAATATTTTTCAAGCTTATATACAAGGGCAAGTATTCCGAAACTTATGCCTCCCGTAACCGCAAGCATTATGATCACGAGAAGCGCTCCAAGCAGCCTTTTTACAAAAGACCTGTTTTTTTTATGCAGGAGGATCCTTTCGAGCAAAGAGATGAGCTTTCCCATAAATCTTACGGGATGGGGAAGCTCGTGGGGATCACCAAAGATACAGTCTAAAAGAAATCCCGCAAAAGCCGCATATATACCGGTTTTCCAGTAAAGTGTTATCATCTGATCACGGCAATAAAGGCAGCTGTAACAGACATCCACAGTTCTGCCCTGCATAAGAACCATCCGGCGGTATCCCCCGTGATCCCGCCAAATCGCTTCTTTGTAAACGCCCAGTAATGTATGAAAATAAGCAGCATCACAAGCACGATCACGCTGCCCGCCATCAGGTCCTCATTAAGCATGAACGCCACCGTAACCGCTAACCATATTATAAGGATGCATCTGCAGATGCCGGACGTATCCTTTTTCCCTTTTCCGGAAAACCGGTAAAGCGTGCCTTTTTTATCTGCACATTCAAAGCTTACGGCAGCCATAGCGCTCATCACTCTTGAAAGAATAAAGCCAAGCCCCCATACGAGCGGTATCTTCTTATTGTTTACCGGTTCGCTGATACCATTGAAGAGGATGAGCGAAGCAGGTCTTTCGGAAGCCGCAAAGAGCATGGTATATACGGCGGCAAACAGTATCGCGCAATATATTATCATGCTTATAACCGCCTTTGCCCCGGTATGAGCATCCTTCATTATCTGAAGCATTCCCTCCCTGTCCTTTCCGGAGGCAAGCGCATCTTCCGTATCCATGTATCCGTCCATGTGTATCCATCCCGCCACCGCAAAGGGAATGATGCACATTATCACCGCCGAAGTGATAAGCGGCAGCTCCCAGCTTTTGAAATAACGGAAAAAAAGCATCTGTAAGATGCTGACTATCACACCGACGAAAGGAAAGAATACAATGGGATACTTCATATCCTCTTCTTTCCATTCAAAATGAGGAACCGGTATGCGCGAATACATTGATAACGCTATGCAGAATGCACGTATAAATTTCATACAGGTAATCTATCATTTAAACCGTCACATTGCAAGATGCAGACCGTCCCAGGCATTTTGCCCCGTTTTCGTAAGAATTTTCCTGAGTTTTATAGGAAGCGACGGGATCAGAACCCGTAGCTTCCCAAAAGTACTGCGAGATTGACAGTGTGATTAAAGAAGGGGATAATTATACGGTCAGAGGATACTTTTAATTGAAATATAAAGAAAAAAAGAGAGAAAGAAGCAAATGAAAGCAGTAAGATCCTGACTAAAAAGCCTGATATATGAACATACTTTCAGTCCACAATTTTTACAAGCTCCCGGGCGGAGAGGATCTTGTATTTAAAAACGAAGCCGCAATGCTTAAAAAACACGGCCATAATGTTTTTACATATACAAGAGACAATAAAGAACTTGATGCCATGAACGCGCCACGTAAAGCGGGTGCGCTCTTTAATTCCGCCTGCAGCGCGAAAGTGCGTACCGAGATATCTGACATCATACGCAAAAAAAACATCGACATCATACATGTCCATAATACGCATATGCTCATCACACCGGCTGTTTATTATGCCGCATGTGACAACGGCATCCCCGTAGTCCAGACCATGCACAATTTCAGATTCTTCTGCATCGGCGCCCTTCTTTTTAAAGACGGACATATCTGCAGGAAATGTATGAAAAACGGTCTGTCTCATGGCGTGAAAAACAAATGCTACCACGATTCCTCTCTGCAGTCTTTTTTCTGTAAGCATATCCTTGAAAAAAACAGAAAGCGCGGCATCTATAAAAAGATTTCCTATATCTGTCTTACAGAATTTAATAAGAAGCTGTTAATAAAAGGAATGGGCGGGCATATAGATGCTTCGCGTATCTTTGTAAAACCCAATTTTATTCCGGATGAGTCAGCGTCTGTAAAACCTTCAGAGATAACCGGACGTTTCTTTCTCTATGCCGGCAGGCTGGATGATGCAAAAGGAATACGCGAGCTTGTAAAATACTGGCCATCAGATGTTACACTCTGTATCTGCGGCTCCGGTCCGTTAAAAAATGATATTGAAAATGAGATCAAAAATAAGGATATACATCTTGCCGGTCAGAAGTCACATGATGAGATACTCTCCCTTATGAAAAGTGCGGAAGCTCTTGTATTTCCTTCTCTCTGGTATGAGACCTTTGGAATGGTGATCGCAGAAAGCTATATGTGCGGCACTCCCGTCATCGCAAATGATATAGGCAATGGCTGTGACATGGTAAAAAAAGTCACACCTGAGCTTGTTTTTCATCTTGAAAAAAATATGCCTGAAGCAGACGCCGCATCACTTAAAGAAAAGCTTAAGGAACTTACATCAGGAGATCTTAAAGAAGAATATTCTTCGAAATGCAGGACCTTCTACCTCGACAATTTCACGGAAGAAAAAAACTATGAGCTGTTGATGGACATTTATCATAAATGCCAGCGTTAACAAAAGCGAATATCTGCGTTGCCACTTCTTACGGCAGAGCATCTACAGGAACCATCGTTCCGAAATTCACGAACATAACCATTTAGCAAAGTGAAATATGTGGCCATGGTATTTTATCGCCTCTCTCCGCTATGCCACAGAAAAGGAGACAAACATGAAAAAACCACCTATATTTATGTAAATATCAAAACGGTCGTGTCATCCTGAGGGCTTTAGCCCGAAGGATCTTATCTCCCCTTGCATCCGGTCAGCATATGTGTTATATTCATTTACATTCCGGGGATCCTCCCCGAAGCAAAATGGATATTTCATCCATTTTAATCCAACAAAGTACACTGAGAGTTTTATGACAGCGAACCTTTTTATTCACAGACTGTGAAGGCTCAACCTGCTGGTCCGTCTCCTGTGGCTGTCATAGCAAGAAAAAAAGAAGGGAGCACACTACACATGAAAAACAATCGCAATTACACACAGGCGGATATCCTTGGTGATCTTACTCCCAGAGAAAAGATCATCGTAAAGATCAACGCCGATCCGGAGACGAAGCGTATATTCAGCAAATTCGATCATGCCCAGAAGGAGAAAATCCTTGCCTTTCTCTCCGGAGAACGCGGACTTGAGGTCCTCTTAGACAGCTTTTTTAAGAAGCTGTTCGATCCCCTTATGAATAAAGACCGCGTATGCAGCCTATTATCCGCCCTGCTCGGAAGAAAGGTTGAGGACTATACCATTATGCCTCGCGAAGGAGAATTAATGTACGAAAAGGGCAGCCTTGTCATCATGGATATCCTTGTGCGTCTTGAAGATCAGAGCCTGGTGGATGTCGAAATGCAGAAGATAGGCTACTGCTTCCCGTCTCAGCGCAGCACCTGCTATGCATCAGATCTTATCATGCGCCAGTATAATGCCCTGCGGGCAGAATACGGCAAAAAGTTTAATTACAAAATGATACATCCCGTGAATCTCTTCGTTATCATCGAATCCCCGGATAATGAATTCAAGGATTCAGGGCATTATATCCATAAAAGGCAAGTCTCATACAGCAGCGGGATCGTGCTACCGGAAACTGTAAATATAACGTATCTGACGCTTGACAGCTTTAAAAAATCTGTACAAAATATAAGTGAGCCTTTGGAGAAATGGCTTGCATTTTTCACCTGTAAGGAACCGGATGAAATAATCCAATTTGTTAACGCATTCCCGGAATTCCTGCCTTTATACCATGAGATATCCGAATTTCGCAAAGATCCGAAGGAGGCGATATATATGTATTCAGAAGCTTTAGCCGTTCTTGATCATAATACCGAACTGTACATGATAGAAGAAAAACAGCAGGAAATCGACGCCCTGCAGTCAGAAAATGACTCCCTGCAAATAAAGCTTAAGTCTTCCGACCGCGAAAAGCAGACGCTGACTCAGAAAAATCAGGTACTGGCTCAGGAAAATTTTTCCCTTACAGAAAAGCTTGCCGAATATGAAGCCAAGTATGGCAAGCTGTAAATAAATACCAGCCCTTCCTGTCTTATATCCGCTCCCCTATCCCGCAGGTGACCCTTATAAGCTTTCTTCCATTTACAAGCTTCCTGTAAAAATCACCGCAGGTATCGCGGAATATACGGTCCTTTTTTTCCAAGGGGACTATGCCGCAGAATATATCATCTCCGGCGACGATACGTATATCGGAAAAAAAATCTTCCGGCTCTCTTCCTTCATTCAGACATTGCCTTACATATTCTTCAACATGGATCACTGCGGAGCACTCCTGCAGATTCCTTATATCCGTGTTATTTCTTAAATTGAAAATATCTGCATCATCAAGCCCGAACACATTCTTTATATATTCTGTCTTGCCCTGGGCAGCGCCGCCTGTTACAAAATATTTTCCTTCGCTCATATCAAAGCTGTCATTTTTATGTTTTATTTCTTTACCGTTTACTGCTTCCGTCACTTCCTCACATCCTTCTGCTATAAGTCTTTCCAGCTTTCCCAGCTCCTCCCTGTAATGAAGGGTTCCTTCGTCAAAGTTTAATGCATCCGAAAATAATCTGTCACTTACAATAACGATCGCTTTTACGCATGCTTCTACCAGCTTTATAGCGTCAAATATCTTTACCGCGCAATCACTCTCACCCTCTTCAAACATCTCCCTGTCAAGAAGAGAGGTAAGACTCTCAAGCAAAACCACATGTTCCTTAAATCCCTCAAACCTTTCGGGAACAAGAGCTTCCAAGCCGCCTTCGATCGTGATAAAACCTGAATCTTTTCTTCTTTCTCTGTGTTTTCTTATGCGTTCCAGATCTTCGTCGTCCCGCGGCTGCATCGCGGCAAAATAAATTCTTTTACCGGAAGGTGCAAGCGTGCATACCTTCTCTTCCGCGATCCCGCTCTTTCCGCTCCTGCACCCGCCTGTCACAAGATATAACATTACTTATCCCTCACTTCATCCAGATATGAATCATCTATACCCGCCTCTTCAAAGCTGCCCATACCGTTTATCATTGCGCAGGCCGCTTCGATTATCCTGAATGCGGGCACGCAGCCGCTGCCTTCTCCAAGACGCATATCAAGAGCAAGATAGGGCCTAAGATCCAATTCCTCAGCCGCTATGCGATAACCTTTTTCTTCAGACAGATGTGAAGGAAAAACAAAGTCCGACACACTTTTGCATATCTTTACGGCGCAGAGTGCAGCCACTATTGAAATAAAACCGTCAATTACCACAGGTATCCTGCATCCTGCCGCGCCAAGATACGCACCGCACATTCCTGCTATATCAAGCCCACCCACACAGGAAAGAACCTTTATCACATCGTTTTCTTTTTTCAATCCGTGAAGATCCAATGCCTTGTCGATCACTTCTATTTTGTGCGCAAGACCTTCATCCGTAAGACCTCCGCCTCTTCCCGTTACTGCCTCCGCCCTGTTTCCCGTTAGTGCTGCAAGCACGGCAGATGATGTAGTGGTATTTCCTATTCCCATTTCACCTATGCCAAGAAGCTTTACTCCGTCATGCCCTGCATCTTCTGCAAGCTCCATGCCGGTCTGTATCGCTCTTATCACTTCATCTTCTGTCATGGCTTTTTCATGAAGTATATTTCCGCTGCCGTTTTTAATATGCCTGTCGAGCAGATCTTTTAAAGGATAATCCGATTCTTTAAATGCTCCGGATCTGTGGTCTATACCTATATCCACCGGAAGCACCTCATCCCCGAAAGCATGTGCCATGGCTGACATTCCGGTCTTATATTCAGTCATACGATATGCCTGTATCGCAGTAACAGACTGCGGCGCGCATGCCACTCCCTCATTTACCACGGCATTGTCCGCGCAAAAAACAAGTATGCGCTTTTTTTCCACAGTATTTTTTATCTGACCTGTGATTCCTGCAAGCTGCACGGCAATATCTTCAAGCCTCCCCAGACTTCCCGGCGGCATGGCGAGAGTAGCGATATATTTTTCTGCTGCTGTTTTCGCACTGCCATCAGCACCCTTTATATTTTTTGTATTTATTTCCCTCATGTATTACATCCTCTGTTATTTCTCATTTTCTGATTTTTACTATAAGATTCTTCGCTTCGCTCAGAATGACAAAATAAACCACTATAAATGACAAAATGAACCACTATAAATGACAAAATAAACCACTATAAATGACAAAATGAACAGCAAGCAACATTATAAATTTTATCTTGCGTGCATAAAAATAACAACATACAATATACATATACATAAAAGAGATAAGAAATATTTGACTATGCAGCACACATTCCATATACATACTATTGAATGAATACCAACATGGACAAAACCAGTATACCCGCACACAGACTCATACTGGCGGCACCAAAAAGCGGAAGCGGAAAAACCTCCGTTTCCTGCGCCCTGATGCTTGCATTTAAAAATGCGGGCTTTGATGTTCATGCCGGCAAATGCGGTCCCGACTATATCGATCCCATGTTCCACAGAGAAGTCCTGGGGATCCCTTCACGCAATCTGGACAGCTTTTTCTCCGATGAAAATGATCTGAAGCGCATCATAACCGAAGAATGTACAAAAGAAGATTCCATAATGCTCATAGAAGGTGTGATGGGGCTGTATGATGGTCTTGGCGGCACACGCAGGGAAGCCTCCGCTTATGATCTGGCAGTAAAAACCGGTACTAAGATCCTTCTTGTAATAGATGCAAAAGGCATGGGACGCACACTTATCGCACTTATAAAGGGCATGCTTTCCGAAGATCACGAAGGTCTCATCGCCGGTGTATTCTTAAACAGGATATCACCCTCATACTATGAGATCATTTCACCGTTGATAAAAGAAGAGACAGGCCTTACCGTAGCAGGTTTCCTTCCCGAAGATAAAGCGCTCCGGGTGGAAAGCAGGCACCTTGGTCTTAAGCTTCCTTCGGAAATATCTGATATAAGGAAAAAGTATGAATATGCCGCCAGGCTTCTTTTAGAAAAATGTGATCTGAATGATATATTAAAGATCTGCAAAAGCTCAGCGCCTTTAATAAAACAAACGGAAAGTCCCGAATTTAAAGAAACTCCCGGTATTTTCGTATCAGGAAAACCTGTTATCGCCATTGCAAAAGACGAAGCCTTTTGTTTTTATTATGAAGATAATATAAAGCTCCTTAAAGAATACGGCGCAGATATACGCTTTTTTTCACCCCTGCATGATAAGAAGCTTCCGGATGATATTACAGGACTTATACTTGGCGGCGGTTACCCGGAACTCTATGCTTCTAAGCTTGCCGCAAATACTTCCATGCTCCGGCAGATACATGATGCCGTGCATTCCGGAATTCACGTGCTTGCAGAATGCGGCGGGTTTATGTATCTTCAGAAAGAAATGATCACCGCTGACGGCATTTCAAACAGAATGTGCGGGGTACTTAACGGAAGCTGCAGCATGAAAAATAAACTTGTCCGATTTGGATATATAGAATTAAAAACCACGGAGGATACTCCGTGGTTTAAGAAAAATGAATCTATAAAAGCTCATGAATTTCATTACTTCGACTGCAGCGAAAACGGTACTGCGCTTACTGCTCTAAAACCTGTGGGAAAGAAGGAATATCCCTGTATGATAATGAGCAATACCATGCTCTGCGGATTTCCTCATCTTTATTATCCTTCATGCAAAAGCATAGTCCGTCATTTTCTGGATATATGAATTCCTTTTCCTGCTTCTGCTGTTTTCTCTTTCCTTTTTAATATCGCATTTTCTTTTACTTTTTCTTTTTCCTTTTCTTTCTGTTTTTCCATGCGTTCTTCGGTCTCTTCAAGCACGCGGTACATCATATCCCGCATTGATGAATTCCTGTCACGTATCATCTTTGATGTATCCAGCAGCTCTCTTGCCATACTATTTCCCTTACGCGACAGCATCTGTACCGTATGGACCATTTCCCTCTCCTCCGGGGTTTTTGCATTTTTCATGGCTTCCATTCCATCAATGCCCTGCTCTTTTTCAAACGCCTTCGCCGCAATACGTAATTCCATATAAGCGCTTTCGATCTCACGTATACTGTGACCTGTATCCAGCTCTGAGCAGTCCTTGATCGCCTGCATCATACGGGAATAAGCCTGTGTATTGTATTCTTTTACCATGCATATTTTTGCTGCGGCAGGGATCATTCTGCGCATTTCGTCCGCATTGTATTCGATCATAGCCTGCACTTTCATGCAGTCATCCAGCTCGAAGGCATACTCCTTTTTTTCCTTCTTTACGATTTTCTCTTCGCCTTCATACTTTCTTCCGTTCTTTTTGAAATTGATCTCCCTCTGCAGACCGCACAGTATATCACAGGCATATATTAGTTTTCTCCTGCTGCCCATGTCAGCATTTTCAGGGATATTCTTTACATAATCCTTAAGCGCTTTAAACAGGTCTGATCTCTTTTTTTCAATCTCCTCCGGAGATACTTCCATTCCCATCATGTCTTTATATTCAAGTATGCTCTTTTGAAGGTTCTTTATACCATATTCATCATTTCCGGAATGTATCAGTTTATCTACGGCATACTTCATACTTGATACAGCTTTTTTCCTTTCGGCAGCATCCACATAGGAATACTCCACGGGCTGTTCGGTCAGCTGATCCTTTGCCCGGCTGCGTATCCTGTTAAATTCAGCGTTCATATCTTTTGAGGTATGAAGCTGTATCTGATCCAGCATCTCATCAAGCTGCGACATTGAACCGGCACGTAATACCCTGTTATTAAATGTAAAATATATTCCGGATTTTAAGTTTCCGGGATCCTTAAGATCTTCCGGATCATCTTTTCCCGTTATGTTTTTTACCGCCTTCTCTATTGCACTATCAAGTATCTTTTTTTCATAATCCTCCCCCTTCTCTTTAAACTGGGGATCATCGGGATACTCGGCTTTGCTTACTATCCCGGCGGCACATGTTAATAACTTCGCCACCTCCGCCTGAAACTTCGGATCCACATTTCCATCCGGATATAAGCTGTGTGCAACCACTTCGCAATATGAAGTCATGCCGTCTATGAGAGACTGCCTCTCCTCCCAGCTGCTTACTTTTTTTGTAAGCAATGTTACCAATACCAGTTCACCCTGTTCCCTTGTCTTACCCCATGGCACATTGTCCACGATGGAAAGGAAGGTATCTACCATTTCCATATCATCCGGGTTCCAGCCCATTTTTAATATATTTTCTCTGGCATTCAGACGTCTGCAGTAAGTCTCATTCGGTTTTTCCTTATTGAGCTCCTCTTCAATATGGGTTTTCGCACGCTCCATGAAGGAGTTTCTTCTTTCTTTTACGATCTCGACAGTAAGCTTATCCTCCAGCTTATCCTTTACATATTGCGTAAGTTCTTCTTTATCCTCTTCATCCAGGATATCCTCAAACAGATAAGCTATAAATGATTTTCTTTCTTCCTTTTTTTCTTTGTTGATATTCTCTGTTTTTTCTTCAGGTTCCGATTCAAGCCACTTATAAAAATCCTGCATCAGCGCCTGTCCGGCCACCATTCTTCCATTCATGGTACGGATACGTATGCTCTCCTCATTCTCCGCCTGTCTTTTAGCCTCGGCGACCATTTCCGGTGCTATGCTCTGCAGCACATCCAGCACGTCCTGATACAGGCTGTGATCTTTACCGAGCCTCACCGCTATCTGCTGCAGCTCTTTAAGCAGTATCTGCATTGCAACAGCGGCCTGTTGATGCGTACTGCTCTCCTTTACGCTATTATCATCCAACGCCCCTAAAGTCCGGTAAAAGACCAGCTTTTCATCTGGAAGAAAAACCTGCGGCGTGATCTCCATCCTTCTGCGCAGCTTATCAAGCTGAAATCTCTGTGACTCGCTTAAAAATGTACCTTCCATACAGATCCCCCCTTACACATATTCTATCAATGACACATATACCGGTGTCTCTGCACGCAGCATATGATGTGATCCGATCTTCTGCACCCTGCTTACCGAAAGCTGTATCATCTCTGAATTTTTTATATCGTCGTCTTCAAGAAGCTCTTTTATTACGGATACGGTTTCCAGAGTTACTGCATTTATCACTATCCTTATATGCGGATTTCTTTTCTTCAGATCCAAAACTATCTCTCTGAGTCTGCCTCCGCTTCCGCCTACGAATGCCGCATCCGGAACTTCAATATCCTCAGGATAATCCGGCGCTTCAGCTTTTATCGGCTTTATATTATCTGCCTTAAATTTAGCTATATTATTTCCGATAAGCTCAATGCCTTCATCATTTTTCTCTATAGCGTATATATTAAGCGACTTATCCGATACCGCAGCCTGCACTGCTATAGATCCCGTCCCGCTTCCTATATCCCAGAAAGTCTCAGCTTCATTAAGGGAGAGCTTTGCAAGGCTTATCGTTCTTATCTCTTCCTTTGTCATCGGGACATTTCCGCGTATAAATTCATTATCTTTTATTGTTTTCATTTTTTCCTCATTAAGATCCTTTGCTTTGCGCAGGATGACAGAGAAAAAGTAATATGCTCCCTGCCTCATCAAAATCGCTTGTATCCGCCGGCTTCAATGTCTTTATCACCTCATCCGTATGTGAAAGCCTGCATCCTGCCGTAATCTTTATATCATCCAAACCCTCTGATGATAATACCTCTGCCACCCGCCTTACATCTTCTTTTCCGGATACAAGTAAAAAAACTTTCCCTCCATTTTTTAATCCATTTATTAATGCGGGCATCGTCTCATCAAACTTTCTTCCGTGAACCGAAAGCATAAGTGCATCTTCATGGTTTATACCAAGCTTTGCCGAAAAATACGAGACCGATGATATGCCCGGTACTATTTCCACACGGGTACATTTTAATACATTCTCCGACACTGCCTTTGACAGGCTTTCATATAATTTTCTGCATCCGCTGTAAAAACCACTGTCTCCGGAAAACAGAACACATATCTTTATCACGTTTCTTCCGTATCTCTCATTCAGTGTCTTCTTTATATCAGGTATGATATCACGGTCAAGATAAAAACCCCTTTTTTCAAAACGCCCGTAATGGTTTTTAATTATACTTTCCGCACCGTAGAGTATGTCACAGGACTGTATCAGCTCCTCAGCTTCTTTTGTGAGCATTCCCCGGCTGCCCGGTCCGGCGCCGATAAGAAATATACTGCAGGAATTATCTCTTATAAGTTTCTTACCTGTCAGTTTCTCCACCGCCTCATATACTGCAGTATTATCATTTTCAACCTGTTCTTCTTTTCTTGATATGACAGCAAGCTGTATGTCCTCTTTTAAAGCCGCCATGCATTTTTCTTCAAATCCGCCGGTCTTTCCGCTTTCTTTGGTTACAAGTACTTTTATATCAAACTGTTTTATAAGCGCTCTGTTCAGTTCCGTATCAAAAGGTCCCTGCATGGCTATTATATGATCGGATGAGATGCCTTCTTCCCTGCATACAGACAGGCTTTCTTCATTCGGTATCACACGCGCATATAATCTTTTCCTTAAGCTTTCATCCTTTGCATATATCTTAAGCTCTTTGCTTCCGGTTGTGAGCAGGATATTCCCTTCTGTTTTTTCCATGAGATATTCCGCACAGCTTTCATTATCCGGAAAAACAGATGCACTTTCAGGGACTGCCCCGGACTCCCTTAAAAATCTGAGATAAGAAACACCCGTTTTTTCCGAAGCATGTTTTATATTTTTTCCTGCCTCCGATGCATAAGGATGTGTTGCGTCGATGACAAATGCTGTCTGATTTTCTTTAATACATTCCCCGATCTGCTTTTCATCCATACGTCCGGATAATACCTTTGCATGAGTGCTTTCTTTAAGAAGTTCTTCTCCGTAAGCAGTGGCAACAGATACCGTATGGTCAATGCCGGAAAGAGAAAGCAGCTCCGAAAGCTCCCTTCCCTCCGTGGTTCCGGCAAATATAAGTATGCCACTTTCTTTCATACCATTCCCCTTGGCGTCACCAGCTTGTCTTTTATTATCCTCGTTTTTGAATTACCTATAAACACTGTGGTAAACATATCAATATCAGCATCACCAAGCTCTGACAGAGTGCATATATGAGCTTCCTCACCCTCGCGTCCTATATTTTTTACATAAGCACAGGGACGGTCTCCTAAGATCGATCCCATCAGGATATCCGCTGCCCGTTTCATATATCCGCTTCTGTTTCTGCTCTGCGGATTGTATAACACTATGACAAAATCACCTTCTGCCGCAGCTCTTAATCTTCTTTCTATTCCCTCTGCCGGCGTGAGCAGATCACTTAAGCTTATCACACAGAAGTCATGTGAAAGAGGCGCGCCAAGCAAAGCTGCACCGCTTAAGGCCGCCGTGATGCCGGGAATAACGGAAATCTCTATATCATTCTCTTCTTCACTCAGTTCAAGCATAAGTGATGCCATGCCGTAAACTCCGGCATCTCCGCTGCAGACAAGAGCTACTTTCTTTCCTTCTTTTGCTCTTTCGATACAGTAAAGGCATCTTTCCTTTTCCTGCCTCATGCCTGTCGAATACTTTTCTTTTTTAGCAAAACGTTCTCCAAGCTGGTCTAAGTAAACCGGATATCCGACTATCAGATCTGCGCCATCAAGTACAGCCAGGGCATCCCCTGTCATCATACCTTCTTTTCCGGGCCCCATGCCAACAACATAAATATTTCCCCTCATCATTCAAATATCCTTTCAGCTATTGCTATGGTCATTCCGTTTTCGGCATATTTTTTTAATATAAGTTTATATTCATCCTTACATATTTTTGAACAGAAATATACAGCTGCCCGTTCACATACATTATCGGTTCCCGTTTTTTCTTTTACAAAACCGGAAGCGGAAAATCTACCTTCAAGCTTTTCAAGTTCTTCAGAAGGATATGTCTCAAAGTTAACTGCATGATACTGCGCAAGTCTTATAAGTCCTGCTTCTTCTTCCTTCACTTTTGCAGATACTATGGCAGCTACATCCTCTTTATCTATTCCGCATTCCCTTAATATCCTTTCGTAAAGATCATTCAGATCCTCAAAGTTCTTTCCCTTTTTACATCCCATGCCCACAGCAAACCTTTTGGGAGTCAGTTCAATATCTTCATCCGTTTCCGTAAAAATATATCCGTCTCCTTCGGGAAGCTTTGTCTTTCCGGTGATCTTTATCCTTACAGTTTCACCTCTTAGGCTTTTGGAATTGGCTCTCTCAATATCTTTTCTGTCTTTTATCTTCAGATAATTCTTTTTTGCAAATATATCAGCCGCAAAGGATCCGTTTACATCTGTCCCTGTAGTAAGTACGGGTATTGCACCTGTCTTTCCCGCTATGTATTCCGCAAGTTCATTTGCACCGCCCATATGTCCCGAAAGAACCGGTATCACATGCTTTCCCCTCTCATCCATCACAAGCACGGGGATATCTTTAAGTTTATCGGAAATACATCCTGCTATACTTCTTACAGCTATGCCTGCGGCACCTATAAAAAGAAGCGGACGTCTTTGTTTAAACTGCGTTTCGGAAAACTGTTTTATATCATTTAAATAATAAACAATCTTTGTAAAATACGGCTCAAGACTTTTTGCAAGCTCACGTCCCTTCTCCGAAAAAGCTGCAACTGCAAGCTCCCCGTATTTTTTTTCTTTATTTTTTCTGAAACCCGTCTCAAACTCTTTTGCATATAATCTTGAAACTGCAGCTTTTTTATTTATAAAATCTCCCACCAGTATTACCGCCGTCTTTTTTAAATCATGCTCTTTTGCGGTTTTATCCAGACTTCCTACCGTGCATATATATTTTTCCTCTTCCGGCCAGCTGGCTTTATATACAATAGCAGCCGGTGTTTCATCATCATATCCGCCGGCTCTTAATTCTCTTACCAGCTCAGGTATCAGGCCCGTGCTGAGATATATGGCCATAGATGCTTTATGAGAAGCAAGAAGCCGTATGCTTTCTCCCTCCGGCACCTTTGTTCTTCCTTCCATGCGGCTTATTATCAGGGTCTGGGAAACATCAGGAAGAGTATACTCAAGATCCAGAGATGCAGCTGCAGCAAAGCATGCGGTAACACCGGGACAGCTTTCATAGTTTATCCCGGCTTTATCAAGGGCATCCATCTGTTCTCTTACAGCGCCGTAAAGTGAAGGTTCTCCTGTATGAAGACGCACGGTGACCAGACCCTTTTCCTCGGCATTTTTTATTATCTCCGTTGTTTCCTCAAGATTAAGAAAAGCGCTGTCGTAAAGCCTGACTTCTTTTTTGCAGTATTCCAGGAGCGCAGGATTCACAAGGGATCCGGCATATATCACCACATCCGCCTTTTCAAGCAGTTCCTTACCTCTTACTGTTATAAGGTCTTTTGCTCCGCTTCCCGCGCCTGTAAAGTAAACCATTCGTTCACACCTTTTGTCCTTCCCAGCTCACCGTTTATATTATCGAATACAAGACACTCTGTCTTCATCTGACCGCCTGCCCGTTTCTGCATATGAAAAGCGATGCTTTCCATCACAAGCTCCATAGTTTCTTTAAGAACATTTTTTTCCTTAAGAACTCCGACAGCAGCTTCCGTAGATACCTGTTCCAGAAGTTTAAGGGCTGTCTCCCTGTCAGCTCCGGCCTTTAGCGCAAATGCCGACATAAGCTCCATCCTGCAGTCACCTTCTTTCGAGTGAGTGTTCATGATCCCGCCTGAAAGCTTTATGAGTTTTCCTATATGACCTATCATGAAAAACTTCTTAAAGCCAAGCTCTGCCGCCATATCTATTGTAATACCTATGAAATTACTGCACTTCACGCTTTTATCTATATCATATCCCAGATGCTCTTTTATATAATCCTGTCCGTAATTTCCCGGCGCGACTATCACATTTTCATCACCTAATGCTCTCTTCTGCTTAAGCTCAAGCCTTATGGTTTCTATAAGAGCATCGGAACTCATGGGCTCCACGATACCGCTTGTTCCTATTATAGAAATACCGCCCTCTATACCCAGCTTTGGATTAAAGGTTTTTGCCGCCAGTTCTTCTCCCGCCGGCGCTGATATCGTCACCGTAAATCCACCCTTATGATCAAATATTTCCGCCACTTCCGATACAGCAGCCCTTATCATCGCACGTGGCACATGATTTATCGCAGCTTCTCCTACGGGCTGGTCAAGCCCCGGCTTTGTTACGGTACCTATGCCTTTGCCGCCCTTTATCTCTGTCTCATCGCTGTCAGAAAAAGAAACTTCCGCATATATTTCCATACCGTCAGTGATATCGGGATCATCTCCTCCATCCTTTGTCACACTGCATGAGGCCTCATTTTCTTTCAGACATATATTATTTATCTTTGCATTGTAAAGTATTCCCTTCGGGGTCATTATCTCAACAGTGGTTTTTTCCTTCCCCGAAAGAAGCATAAATGCCGCTGCCTTTGCAGCAGCCGCAGCAGCGCTTCCTGTTGTAAAACCGTATCTCATACCACTCTCTTTAGCTCATACATAAGGGCGTTAACTATTGCAGCGGCTATATTGCTGCCGCCCTTACGTCCTTTATTTATTATGCAGGGAATATCTGTTTCCATTATCATTTCTTTTGCTTCAACAACATTCACAAAGCCTACCGGCACCCCGATGATAAAATCCGGTCTGTATGTTTTTTCATCATATATCTCTTTTAAAGCGATGAGTGCCGTAGGTGCATTACCTGAAACAAACATGACTTTTTTTCCTTTAAATAATTTAACGGCATGATGCATCGAAAGATATGCCCTGGTCTTTCCCGTTTTCTTTGAGCTCTCTGCTATCCCTTCATCATTCATAAAACAATACGCCTCACAGCCAAGCTCCGTAAGTGTCTTTTTGTTTATTCCGGAAAAAGCCATATTCGTATCCGTCACTATTATGCATCCGCTTAAAAGAAGCTCTTTTGCTCTCTCTGCCGCACCATTGGAAAAATACATGGTATCGGCATATTCAAAATCCGCGCTGGCATGTATCACTCTCTTTATGATATTCTCACGGTCTGCGGGAAGGATGATATTTTTTTCCTTAAGCTCCTTATCGATTATCCCGAAACTTCTTTTTTCTATATCCAGAGGTTTAAGCTCTTCCATCCGCATACCTCACATTTTTCAAAATTTCATATATTCTTTCCATATCCAGGCTTTCCTTAAGTATCTTTGCAAAGCTGTCATAGTTTTTTTCCTTCAATGCATTATGCCCGGTATTTTTTAAAGAAGTATCCGGAAGTACTGTTCCTTTTCTTTCTGCCAGTACGGAAAGGATGTCAAATGCAATACCATCTTCATCAAACAGCCCGTGAACATAGCTTCCGTACACGTTTCCCCCATCGCTGCATATGAGTGCATCCCCGTCACTTTTTCCCATATGTATCTCATATCCGGTGATATCTTTTTCTCCCAGTGATTCAAATATACCCGCAGGAAATGCAGCTTTCTCATTAACCTGTTTTCTTGTCTTTAATGAAAGCAGCTCAGTGCTGTGGTTTAACAGCTCCATGCCGCGGATTATTTTTACATTTCCCTCAACACCTTCAGGATCGCTTATTTCCATTCCAAGCATCTGGTATCCGCCGCATATTCCGAATACAGGCAGCTTCTGTGCAGCATGCTTTACAGCCGCTTCAAGTCCGCTTTGTCTGAACCAGAGCAGATCTCCTATCGTATTTTTACTTCCGGGAAGGATTATCATATCCGGATGTCCCAGTTCATCAAGTGAGGAAATATACCTGACGGATACCGCATCGTAATTTTCAAAAACATCCAGATCTGTAAAATTTGAAATATGAGGAAATCTTATGACCGCAATATCAATAAGAGCATCCGCTTTCCTTTTTTTAAACCTTTCACTCAGGCTGTCTTCATCATCAAATCTTAGATCCGTATAAGGCACTACACCTAATACCGGTATCCCGCATCTTTCTTCTATCATCCTAAGGCCGGTCTCTAAAAGTTTCACATCTCCTCTGAACTTGTTTATGATAAAGCCTTTAACTCTCTTTCTTTCCTCAGGTCTAAGAAGTTCCACTGTGCCAAGCAGCTGCGCAAATACACCGCCGCGGTCTATATCGCCTGCAAGAAGCACCGGCGCATCCACAAGCTCTGCCATACCCATATTCACGATATCATTTTCGCGCAGATTTATTTCCGCCGGTGATCCGGCACCTTCCATCACTATGATATCTGCTTTTTTCTCAAGTTCTTTAAAGGCTGCGATTATATACGGGATCAATTCTTTCTTATACAGATAATATTCCGCAGCCTTCATATTTCCTACCACTTCACCGTTTACTATCACCTGGGAACCGGTATCTGTTACAGGCTTTAATAAAATGGGATTCATATATACGGAAGGCTCTGTCTTTGCGGCCTCGGCCTGCATCGCCTGCGCCCTTCCTATCTCCAGACCATCCTTTGTGATAAAAGAATTGAGTGCCATATTCTGCGATTTAAAGGGCATCACCCTGTATCCGTCATTATAAAAAAGACGGCACAAGCCGGCAGTAAGCAGGCTTTTACCCGCCCCCGACATTGTACCCTGTATCATTACGCATTTTGTAGCTTTCATGGTAATAAATTATATCAGATTATCAGAGTCAAAAGGTACAAAATACCACATTATCCATGAAAAGAACCGACAGATATGATATCATACAAATAAAAAATGAAAGCGAGGCAGATTATGGGTTTTTATGACATGACAGTAACAGATGATATACGTTATATCGGCGTTGACGATCATACCACCGATCTTTTTGAGGGACAGTACATACTGCCCAGAGGTATGGCATACAATTCATATGTGATCATGGACGAAAAGATCGCAGTAATGGATACGGTAGACGAAGGTTTCGGAGATGCATGGATATCAAATCTTGAGAAGGAGCTTGGCGGCCGCACCCCGGATTATCTGGTAGTACATCATATGGAACCGGATCATTCCGCAAATATAGTACGCATAATGGATAAATATCCTTCACTTACCGTTGTATCTTCACAGATGGCTTTCGGATATATGAAATCCTTTTACGGAAATGACTATCCCGACAGACGTCAGGTGATAAAAGAAGGTGATACTTTAACTCTCGGAAAACATGAACTTCACTTTGTTGCAGCACCCATGGTGCACTGGCCTGAAGTAATGATGAGTTATGAAAGTACGGATAAGGTTTTTTTCAGTGCCGATGCATTCGGAAAATTCGGAGCAAATGATGTGGAAGATCCGGAAGGATGGGAATGCGAAGCAAGAAGATATTATTTCGGCATCGTTGGAAAATTCGGTCCGCAGGTTCAGACTCTTCTTAAAAAATTATCCGGCCTTGAAGTAAATATCATCTGCCCTCTTCATGGTTATGTTCTTAAAGAAGATCTCGGACATTATATCGGCCTTTACGATACCTGGTCATCCTATGGAGTAGAAACGGAAGGAACCGCAATATTCTACACCTCTGTTTACGGAAACACAAAGAAAGCTGCCGAAGAATTAAAGAAAATCCTTCTTGAAAAAGGATGCCCGAAGGTTGCATTAAATGATCTTGCAAGAGAAGATATAGCTGAATGCGTTGAAGATGCTTTCCGTTATGGAAAAATAATTCTTGCCACTACTACTTACAATGGAAGTATCTTTCCTTTCATGCATGATTTTATCGACAGACTTACAGAGCATAATTTCTGCAAACGCAAAATAGGTTTTATAGAAAACGGAACCTGGGCTCCTATGGCTGCAAAGCTTATGAAATCTATGTTTGAAGGATGCAAGGATATCACTTTTGCTGAAAACACCGTTACATTAAAAGCTGCATTTACCGCTGCAGATCAGGCAAAACTTGATGCTCTTGCAGAAGAAATGAAATAAAATTATTAAATAACGTATTGACATATCGGACGAGAATAAATAAAATCAAGTTGTAACCATAAACAGCAAAGAACTTTAGTTCAGAAAAAGCCATCCGACGTCTTCCGGATGGTTTTTTCTGTAAATAGGTAAATCAGTTTTATGAAAAAAGAAAAAGGAAATAATAAAAAACATATGGCGATCACTATACTGCTTTTTATACTATCACTTGCATGTATCTTCTATGGTATTTCAATATGGATGATACGTTCCGGAACAGCTTTTTTCCTTGTATGGTTTGCAATCGCCGCACTGCTTTTGCTTTCCGCGTTTTTAACACATAAGAATAAATGGAACGTGATCCCTTCGTGGATAAGAATAAGCGGATGTATACTGATCTTAATCTGTATGGTTTATATGATCTTAGCACATACACTTGTTTTTTCTCATTTTAGTGAAAAAGGAAAACCTGATCTTGATTACATCGTGGTACTCGGCGCGCAGGTAAAAGAGAACGGTCCTTCAGCCGTAACAAAATGGAGACTGGAAGCAGCAATCGATTATCTTAATGCAAATCCCGAAACCATCGCAGTGGTTTCCGGTGGACAGGGTATGAATGAACCTGCACCAGAAGCTGTTGTGATGAAAAAATATATGACAGAAAAAGGTATAGATGAAAGCCGTATACTTACGGAAGAAAGATCACGCAACACGGCAGAAAACATTGAATTCTCCGCTAAACTATTTGATATTGAAAATGACAGTATAGGTATCGTAACAAATAATTTTCATGTTTACCGCGGAGTGGCTATTGCAAAACACTTTGGATATAAGAATGTATGCGGTATAGCAGGTGCTTCTTCACGCAGATATCTTCCAAACAATCTTCTACGTGAAAGTGTGGGCATACTCAAAGATTTCCTCTGCGGAAACCTCTGATATGGATCAGATTCCCGCAAGCCGGTCATATTCAGCTGAATAGTTTTTAACATAAGCTGCAATGGAAAATTCTTCAAGAAGTCTTTCTCTTGAATGTTTACCCATCTCAATACAGAGACTGTCATTTCGAATAACAGTCTCTGTTTTTTTTGCCAGGTCTGCCGTATCACAGACATCTGCAAATAATCCGTTATATCCTTCCTTAACCATTTCACAGACACCGCCATGACGGTAGGCAACAACAGGCTTTCCGCATGCCATCGCTTCAAGGACGACTGTAGGAAGAGGATCCGGATTTGTGCTTGGAAGGACAAATACATCAAATAGTCTGTAAACATTCTCCGTATCCGGTCTGTATCCGAGATTTATTATGCGGTCCCTGTACGGAGAAGCTGCGATGCGTTTGTTTAATTCTTCTTCTCTCCATTCCTCTCCTGCAAATACCGACCCTGCAAGAACCGCGTACATATCATCATATTTTTTAAGAAGGATTTCCGCTGCGCTTAAAAAATCTCCCTGACCCTTCCAGCTGTTTACACGTCCTATCATTCCCATGATCTTCGCTTTTTCCGGTATTCCAAGTTCAGATCTGAATTCCATACCTGAATCCGACGGGTAAAATCTTTGAACGTCAACACCGTTATATATTACTTTTATATTATCTTTTTTAAAACACCCGCTTTTTTCAAGATGATCCTTTGCAGCTTCTGATACCGTGACAGTTCTGTCTGAAAATATCGAGATAAGCCTGCTTGTTACTTTATACATTATCTTAGGAGATACAATAATCTCATGTATCGCCCAAAGCTGCGGAATGCCAAGTTTCTTTTTCACAAAGCTTCCTTCCAGTGTAGCAGCCGTATTGGTGTGAATAAGTGTAATGTTATATTTTTTTGCGATACGGGATATCACATTTGAATACCTGATGAGATTTATCCCGTATTGAATTATGCCTTTCGGATTAAAATATTTTCTCCGCATTATGGGATATGGAAGCACCATTACATGAACCTTTTCTTTTTTAAGGGCATTAACCAGCACTCCATCTGTAGGAAGTATCACATACGGCGTATACTTCTTCCTATCCAGATTTCTTATAAGATCAAACATAACTTTATCTGCACCATACATTTCAGCGCCCGCATGTAAATATAAAATATTGATCATCTTAGCTGCTGCCCCCCTGTGATAATCATATTGTTTTCTTCAAAGTATTTAAGCATACCTTCAAGCCCTATGCACAGATCACGGTATGTTGCATCGAAATCACCTGTGTACCAGGGATCCGCAACATCTCTGTTCATATCTGCAAAAGAAAGCAGCTTATATATCTTTCCGTCAGGATCTCCTCCAACTATACGCTGCATATTCCGGATATTATTGGTATCCATACCGATAAGGTAATCATAATACGCATAATCCCTTACCGTCATCTGTACGGCGCGATGCGGTATAAGAGGTATGCCTTCTTTTTTAAGCTTGTTTACCGTTCCGTAGTGCGGACTGTTTCCAATCTCTTCCCTGCTGGTCGCAGCAGAGGCAATCTCAAAATAAGATTCAATCCCGCGTTTTTTAACCATATCTGTAAATAAACTTTCTGCCATGGTAGAACGGCATATATTGCCGTGGCAGATGAATAGTATCTTAATCATAAAAATCTCCTGTCACGAAAGGCCCCCAAACTGCTCAAGGGGGTTTCATCGTTAAAAGGTGGTAAATTAACTTCAAAAATAATTACTTACAGCACCTAATAAATTATCCCTTTAATCACCACTATAATACATCGCAGCATTCATCATCAGAGCCTGTTTGCTCATCGGTTTTATAATGTATTTCTTTGCTGCCGTCTTCTTTAAAAACCAT
>JAFYBJ010000036.1 GCA_017540265.1 Lachnospiraceae bacterium | reverse complement strand
GACCGCGCGCTTTTGCTGCGTGTCGTAATTACGGCTCTGATCACGGGAGGGCTTTCCTTTTATGTGCTGGCACAGATGGGCTATGCGGAGCCGGACTGCCTCTGCGAGGGCATGCTCTATCACAGGGCAAAGGATTTTGCCACTTCAAACGGAAGATGGGCGCTAAGGATACTGCTGCTTCTTACCCGTTATCTCTGTGCTCCTTCAATGATAATTTTCCTTCACTGCATATGTATTGCTTTGACATCGTATCTGCTCATAAGCTTCTGGAAGACAGATAACCCGTTCTTTCAGATCATCCTGACCGCAGCGCTTACTGCGGCTCCGGGAGCCGTTAACCAGCTGGCATATTTTTATATGTCTTTGGTTTATTGCTTTGCCGGGCTCTTTTCCATGCTGTTTATACAGACTGCTCATAAGAAAAAGCTGCCAAACATCATAGCCGGTGCCGTATTTATGGATATTGCACTGGGGCTTTATCAGCCTTATGTGGGATATGCGGCAGCGGGCGGGCTGCTTACGCTTATCCTTATGCTTGCAGGAGGTAAAAAGCTAAAGGAGGTCTTTTCCGCGCTTTTCTCTTACGCGATAAGCGGTGGTGCAGGATGCGTACTTTATATTCTTCATGTAAAGATCGACCTTGCCCTGAGGCATATGGAAGGGTCTGAAAGGGTTCAGGCCGTAGGAGTAAAAGAGACGATAAACAATCTGCCGTCGATGTTAAAGGCAGTATATGCAAGGGCTTTTGATTTTTATTTTTCAAAGATCGCGGAGAGATGGATATTCTTTGCAGTTTTTTTCATTTTGCTTGCACTCCTGCTTTTAAAGCTTGCAATGAAGGCTGTAAAGGGAAAAAAGTCTGCGGAGATGATATTGGCAGCAGTTCTTCTTATGCTCTTTCCGCTTGCCGCTAATCTGTGCATCTTCATTACGCCGTTTCGCGAGATAGATTATCTTATGGATTATCAGCTTGTGCTTATCATCCCGTTCTTCTTTGCCATGGTTCAGAATGTGTATGCGGGTAAAAAGCCTGCGGATATCTTTTCCGGGAGATCATTGGTCGTGCTCTGTGGGACAGCCGTATGTTTTGTCATCGCATGGACCTATGTTATATCGGCGAATGCTACTTATATGTGTTACCGCTTCAGCTATGATACGGCAAAGGAAGAGACCAGGCTTATCTTAAACAGGCTTTATGATGATGAGTCTTTTGAAAAGAAGCTTGCAAAGGACGAAGCTCTAAAGCTTATGATAGTTGGATTTCCCGAGGATAAAACAGAAGAGCTCCAGCATAATGTGTATAAACTTAGTTACCGTTTTAACGGAAGACCAAACGGTGCGTTTTATGAGGATATGAATGGGATTCATAATGTCTGGCACTATTTCCTTCTGGAATTTTTCGGTATGGATACCGCATCTTTTTCGGATGGTGAATATACGGATATAGTGACTTCGGATGAATTTAAAGCTATGCCCGTATGGCCTGCAGCCGGTTCGGATGCGGTCATAGACGGTTTTCATGTGGTAAAGCTTACAGATGAGCCTCCGCTGCCATGATAAAAAAATCTTGATGAATACGCTTTAAGTGTGTTATCATATTCTTTGTTTTTTTCATGATGACGGGGCATATATGCGGCAGGGGACAAATGAGGGCCACCTGCTGTCAGCGCATGGAGGATATATGAGCGGAATATTCGGTGTTGCTTCTAAAGGAAATGCTGCCTACGATCTTTTCTTTGGCATAGATTATCATTCCCATCTTGGTACAAGACGCGGAGGTATGGTGGTTTACGGCAGGGATGGTTTTTCCAGGGCTATACATAATATAGAAAATACTCCCTTCAGGACAAAATTTGAACATGATGTGGAAGGCATGGATGCAGGTCTGGGCATAGGCTGTATCTCTGATTATGAACCGCAGCCCATACTGGTCCAGTCACATCTGGGAACTTTCGCGGTCGCCACTGTCAGCAAGATAAACAACATGAAGGAACTGATATCGGAGGCCTATGGTTCGGGTTATTCCCAGTTTCAGGTAATGAGCTCCGAAGAGGTGAATGCCACCGAGCTTGTGGCTTCACTTATTAATCAGAGAGACAGTATTGCAGAGGGCATACGTTACGCTCAGGAGAGAGTGGACGGATCACTTACGCTGTTGGTGCTTACAAAAGAAGGTGTGTATGCCGCAAGGGATCCTCTGGGAAGGACTCCTCTTCAGATAGGAAAGAAAGAGGACGGATATTGTGCGTCTTTTGAAAGCTTTGCTTATGTGAATCTCGGATATAAAGATTATAAGGAATTAGGCCCAGGTGAGATAGTGTTCATGACTCCCGAAGGCATAGAGCAGATAAGAGAGCCCGGAGAGAGGATGCAGATATGCGCATTTCTCTGGGTATATTACGGATATCCGAATTCCGTGTATCAGGGTATAAGCGTTGAGGAGATGCGTTACAGGAACGGCGCGCTTTTAGCCAAGAGAGACGATACATCGGATGATATAGATTATGCGGCAGGAGTTCCTGATTCCGGAACAGCTCATGCCATAGGCTATGCGAATGAGGCGAGGGTGCCTTTTGAAAGACCTTTCATAAAATATACACCCACATGGCCCCGTTCCTTTATGCCTACAAATCAGAATGTCAGAGAGATGATCGCGAGGATGAAACTGGTACCCGTAGACGGACTCATCCGTGGAAAAAGGATGGCGTTGATCGACGATTCGATCGTAAGAGGTACACAGCTTCGTGACACGATCAAATATCTCTACAACAGCGGTGCGCAAAAGGTGCATGTAAAAGCTGCCTGCCCGCCCATAACATTTGCCTGCAAATACCTTAATTTCTCAAGATCAAGGTCCGCTATGGATCTCATCTCCAGGCGCGTGATACGCGATATAGAGGGAGATAAAGATGAGGAGAAGCTTAAGGATTACAGTAATCCGGATCATGAATGCTACAAGCATATGGTCGAGGAGATATGCAGGCGGCAGGGTTTTGATTCACTCCAGTTTGTAAGACTGGATGATATGCTCGAAGCCATAGGACTGCCTGAATGCAGGGTGTGCACTTACTGCTGGAACGGAAGAGAATAAGGAGGTCTGGATAGTAATGGATGACAATACCAGAAAAAGCTTTGAAGAGGACCTTGATAAATTCGTCAAAAAGGCAACGAAAAAGGGCTCGGCGGAATATCAGGAAGTAATTGATATCTTCGAAAAATATGAGCTTACGGATGAGGAATTTGACCAGGTATGGAATGCCCTGGCAAAGAACAGCATAGTTTTAAACAGTACTGCGGATGAGGATGCACCCGAAAGCGAGCTCGATGAGATCGACGAGGAGAGCGAGGCTATCGAAAAAGAGATAGAGGAGCTTGATAAGGAAAGCATCGTGGATGACAGCGCTGCAATGGCTGATTCCGTACATATGTATCTGAAAGAGATAGGCAGTGTGGAGCTGCTTACAATGGAAGAAGAGATAGAGCTTGCAAAACGGATAGAAAACGGAAAGCAGGCTGAACTCGAGAATGAGAAGCTCAATGAAAAGCTGGAAGAGCTGAAGAACGAAAAGAATAAAGACAAGGCTGCAAAAGAAAAGAAGAGCATTCAGGGAAAGATAAGAAATAATAAGAGAGTGATAGCGGATGGAAAGGATGCTGCGGATCACCTTACCAGTGCAAACTTAAGACTTGTCGTGAGCAATGCAAAGCATTATCTGGGCAGGGGCATGAACTTTCTGGATGTTATACAGGAAGGCAACTTAGGGCTCATGAGGGCCGTGGACAAATTTGATTATCACAAGGGATATAAGTTCTCGACCTATGCTACATGGTGGATACGTCAGGCTATCACCCGTTCCATTGCCGATCAGGCCCGTACAATAAGGCTCCCGGTGCATATGGTTGAAAACATCAATCGTATCGTCCGCATCAGAAGGACACTCACCAATGAAAAGGGAAGAGAGCCGACCATAGCGGAGATCGCGGAGAGAGCAGATATGGATGAGGCAAAGGTGCAGGAGATAATGAGGATCTCCGCCGAGCCCATCTCTCTCGAGACACCCGTGGGTGAAGAGGAGGATACGACCATCGGAGATATGGTAGACGATAAGACCACCATTGCTCCCGAGGAGGCAGCCGCAAAGACGCTGCTTCGCCAGCAGATAATGGAATCCATGGAAGCGCTTGATGAGAGGGAAAGGGAGGTTCTTATACTCCGTTACGGACTGCGCGACGGACAGCCCCAGACCCTTGAAGAAGTGGGAAAGAAATTCTCCGTTACCAGAGAACGTATCAGACAGATAGAAGCTCGTGCGATAAAGAAGATGAAGCTTCCTTCCAGGCTTAAAAAACTTGATGGATTTATCTGATCTTAAGGAAGGATATCAGGCGGCAGGTGATGAACCTGCCGCCGGTCATATATATGAAGAAGCTCTTGTGTTACAACATTGACGAAACGCCCTTTGGACAGGGATTTAAAGAGGCTGCCGCCGTGGCGGGCGCGGAGTACATAAGTGTCCCGAAAGACGGTGTAAGAAAGAAAATATCGGAGCTTTTATTTCTCCCTGAGCTGGTGCCTTCACTAAAGGATGCGCTCATGCCTGAACCGGATGTCTTTATACACAGACGTGATATGACGGAGCCGCTTTTGTTGCTGTACGGTTTTGGCGAAGATGAAATGAATGCTCTTTTTGATCTGTTTAAGGAAAAAGGACTTCCCAGGGTGAGGCTTACGGCTGTGGCGACACCCCATAATCTTCAATGGAGTTTAAGGGGGCTTTACCAGGAACTTTCACAGGAAGCCGCTGCAATGACAAAGGAAAGATAATGGAAAATATTTTTATACTTATCCTGCTTATAATAAATATACTGCTGTCTGCCGTGGTCATCTTTTTATCTTTAAGAAAAAAAGATGACAGTGATCAGACGGAAGTTTTAAAAAAGATAATAGCGGATGAAAGCGATGATATAAAACGTGAGCTTGAGGATGAGACCGATGCACTCAGACGTGATATTAGTGAGAATGTGACACTGCAGGTAAGTTCCTTACGCAGTGAGAACAGTCAGAAGCTTTCCGAACTTAAGCAGGAACTGACGACGAATAATGCGGCTTTCAGATCCGAACTCACTTCATCACAGGACAGGTTAAAGCAGGAACTTGTCACATCACAGGAAAAGCTTGAAAAAGAGCTTACTGCTTCACAGGAAAAACTTAAGGCAGAACTTTCGGAAAGCCAGGACCGTTTTAAGAACGGGCTTACGGAGACCGTAAAGGAAGGACAGAGATCTTCAAATGAGCTGCTCTCGGCAAGGCTTGAGGCTTTAAATGAGGCTTCAAAGAAACAATCGGAGCAGATGAACAGGGATCTTACGGATATAAGATCCGCGACGGAAAAGAAGCTTGATGATATAAGGGGAGTGGTGGATGAAAAGCTTACGGAAACCCTTAACAAGCGTATCAATGAATCCTTTAAGAATGTAAGTGAGCAGCTGGAACAGGTTTATAAAGGATTAGGCGAGATGAAGAATCTGGCAGGAGATGTGGGCGGACTTAAGGCTGTGCTCTCCGGAGTAAAGACCAGAGGTATACTTGGCGAATACCAGTTAGGCGCCATACTTGAAGAGATACTTTCTCCCGAACAGTACGAAACAAATGTTGCTACCGTACCTGAAAGCAGCGAACGTGTGGAATATGCGATAAAGCTTCCGGGAGGAGACGGCGGACATGTATATCTTCCCATAGATTCAAAATTTCCCGGAGATGCGTATTCAAAGCTTCTTGAAGCTTATGATTCCTCTGACAGAGCACTTGTGGATGCGGCAAAGAAGGTTCTTGTATCACGTCTTAAAGCTGAGGCTAAGGACATCAGGGAAAAATATGTTGAAGTTCCTTACACAACAAATTTCGGCATCATGTTTCTTCCTTTCGAAGGTCTGTATTCCGAAGCTGTTAATATGGGAATGGTTGAGGTACTCCAGAAGGATTATCAGGTAAATATTGCAGGCCCCAGCACCATGGGTGCCATGCTCTCAAGCCTGCAGATGGGATTTAAGACTCTTGCCATCCAGAAAAGGAGCAGTGAGGTATGGAATGTCCTTGCAGCGGTAAAGACCGAGTTTGAAAAATTCGGAGAAGGTCTTGAAGCAATGCATAAGCACCTGGATCTGACAAACAGGGATCTTGAAAAACTGATGAACACAAGGACCAATGCGATAAACAGAAAGCTTCGTAATGTTCAGAGCCTTGAAGATGCAGGGCAGGCCGAGAACATACTGCTTGAGATAAATGTTGGGGATGAAGATACGGATTAAAATATGGCAGGTTTTTTATACAGCATTATAATTCTTCCCGTACAGTATCTGATACAGCTCATTTTTTCTGCTGCATGGCTGCTTACTTATAATGCGGGAATATCCATTATTGCCGTGAGCCTTGCGGTAAATCTTCTTTGTCTTCCGCTTTATAAGCGTGCCGATGCGATACAGGAAGCGGAAAAGAAAAAGCAGGAAAAAATGAAGCCCTGGCTTGATCATATCACCCATCATTTTAAAGGTGATGAACGTTTTATGATGAGGCAGAGCTATTACAGGCAGCAGGAGTATTCTGCCCTGTCTCCTCTTAAAGGTATGATCTCACTGGTGCTGCAGATCCCTTTTCTTATCGCAGCTTACAGATATCTTTCGACTCTTTCCGTGCTTAAAGGCGCATCGTTTTTTATATTTGAAGATCTCTCAAAGCCTGACGGACTCATAAGAACAGCCGGTCATTCGATCAACCTGCTTCCTTTTATGATGACTTTTTTTAATCTTTTGTCTTCAGTTATATACTCTAAAGGGCAGTCTCTCAGGGAACATATACAGCCTGTTTTTATAGCACTTGTATTTCTTGTATTTCTTTATCCGTGTCCGTCGGGGCTTGTTTTTTACTGGACGCTTAATAATCTTTTTTCCTTGTTAAAAAATATTTTCATGAAGCTTGTAAAAAATCCGGAGAAGGTGATATCCGTTGCGGCTGCCGTATGCGGCGCCGGAGTCTGCGTATGGGCTCTTTCATCCGGCGTGATGTTTAAGACAGTGGGAGCGGGAAAACGTGTTCCCGATGCAGGGCACATTGTTTTTATCACAGCGCTTATACTGATGCTCTTTATCCCTCTTATCATGCAGCTTGCAAAAAGAAAAACAAAGAAGGCAGAAAATAAAAGATCATTACCGGTATATAAAGCCGATGTTTTTATGACCGTCCTGGCAGGCATGCTCTCCGTCCTTGTATACGGCGGCCTGATACCTTTATCGATAATAGAAGCATCTCCTCTTGAATTTGTGGACAGGGGCGCAGGTACAATGCCGATGGATCATGTGATAAATATGCTCTGTGTCGCATCCGGAATTTTTCTTTTCTGGGGCATGGTATTTTTTAATATCGCCGATAAGAAGATAAGAGGATATATAACCGTGGTGATGGTATTGCTTCCGGCATTCATGCTCATCGACCATATGATATTCGGAAAGACCTTCGGGACGCTTTCTGCAGATCTGCTTTTCTCGGGTTCAATAAACTATGATGCATCGTGGCAGATTGCCAATGCGGCGGTTCTTCTTTTTACTGCGGCTTTTATGATCAGACTTATTAAAAAATGTCCGCAGCTTATCAGGTATGCGTATATGGCCTTTCTTGCAGCCGGTCTTGTACTGTTCATCAAAGGGGCTTTGAACACTGAAAAAACACTTGATGCGGCAGGAATGCATAAGGAGGAGAGCTTAGATACGGGATCGCTTATGCTTTCGCGTGAAGGAAAAAATGTTGTGGTCATAATGCTTGACAGGGCAGTCGGTTCGATCATTCCGGAAATATTTAAAAGGGAAGATGAACTTGCCGAAGCTTATAAAGATTTCACTTACTACGGAAACACTGTTTCTTTCGGAGCGCATACCAATTTCGGATCGCCGTCGCTTTTTGGAGGATATGATTATACTCCTCTTAAGATGAATGAAAGGAAAGATATAAAGCTCTCGGAGAAACATGATGAAGCACTAAAGATCCTTCCGATGTTTTTTTCGGAAAGGGATTTTCATATATCGCTCTGCGACCTGCCTTATGCCGGTTACTATGAAAGACCCGCAGCGGATGTTTTTAAGGATATACCCGATACGGAATACTTAAGTCTTACGGACGGGCAGTGTGTGGAGTATCTTTCCGATGAAGAAAAAACTGAGATCACTGCTTCGGGCGGAGGCAGGGGCTACAGGATATTCATGTACAGCATGATGCGTTCGATGCCGGTATGTATTCAGCCTTTTGTTTACAGCAAAGGAAAATACATGTCCGTTACAAATGTGCCCGTCGAATATATAGACCAGTATGCGGCTCTTTATGCACTTCCGTATCTGACCGGGATATCTGAGAATGAAAAAGAGGGCTGTCTTATCATGATGAATAATGAGATGACTCATGAAGCGGTCACCTTAAGCCTTCCCGATTACGTTTACAGCGCATATCCGGACAACAGTGCTTATCAGTTCAGATATTCTTCCGTCCCTTCATGGCATACGGCGGTAAGGGCGCTTAAGTGCATACAGGACTGGATGGAATATCTTAAGGAGGAAGGTGTTTACGATAATACCCGTCTGATAATCGCCTCGGATCACGGTTACGGTCTGGGAGAGTATGTTCTTGAAGACGGGACGGATGTTCAGGCCTTCATGCCGCTTTTTATGATAAAAGACTTTGATACGGAAAACGAAGCTTACATCACGGATGATAGTTTTATGACGCTTGCCGATGTGCCTCTGGCAGCGGTAAACGGGTTTTCGGATGAAGTAAAAAATCCTTTTACGGGAAATCTTCTTTCGGATGACGCAGGACAGAAAGAAGAGCCTTATATCACGGCTTCCGAGAAATATGTTATAACGGAAAATAACGGCTGCGTATTTGATACGGGTAATGATCACTGGTATACTGTGCATGGTGATATACATGAAAAAGAAAACTGGAGGGATCTCGGCGCGGACAATGCTGCGGAGAGATGATCACAAAAAAGGAGTCACATATGACAGGTGTAATCTGTGCAATGGAAATTGAAATGAAGAACATCCGTGAGGGCATGACGGTTACGTCGGAAAAGGAATATGCGGGTGTTAAATTTGTTGAGGGAAAAAAATTCGGCAAGGATATTGTGGTCGCCGTATGCGGAGTAGGTAAGGTTTTTGCTGCGATCTGCACACAGACGATGATAGATAATTATAAACCGGATATCATACTTAATGTCGGCGTAGCGGGAGGCTTAAGCTCATCACTTGATGTGAAGGATGTGGTGATAGCTGACCAGCTTATCCAGCATGATATGGATGCCACGGCTTTAGGCTGCAAAAAGGGAGAAATATACGGAGCAGGAACATCATCATACAGATATTTCCCGGCAAATTCATACGTCATAGACAGGATAAAGGAAAGTGCGGAGATAGTTAATTCCGAAAGAAAAAAAGCCGGCAGAGAGCCGCTGCGCATATTTACGGGAACAGTTGCTTCGGGAGATCTCTTCGTATCGGATAAAGAGAAGAAAGCTGAGCTGCGTGATGAGTTTCAGGCTATGGCATGTGAAATGGAAGGCGCTGCTATTGCCCAGGTCTGCTGTGTAAACAAAGTCCGTTTCGGAGTGATCCGTGCTATTTCGGATTCCGCGGATGAGGGATCAAAGATGGACTTTGGCGTTTTCTGCAAAGAAGCTGCGGATAATTCAGCGGAGCTGGTTGATATGTTCATAAAGAGGAGTTAAAAATATCCGTATTTTGATGGTTTAGCCGGCAGCAAACACAAAATATTGTGAAAAACGATTAGATTTACCTAACCAAAAGAAGCGATTCCTAACTTTTGTTAGGAAAAATAACCAAAAATAGACACAAAAACTAATGCAATTTGTTTACTTTTAACATTTCGGGTGTTAAAATGAACGACAGGTTTTGCACATATTTTTAACTAAGGAGGAAACAAAATGGCACGTAAAAAGAAAACGATGGACGGCAATGAAGCTGCCGCACATGCTGGCTATATCTTTACAGATACAGCAGCAATCTATCCCATCACACCTTCCTCACCTATGGCTGAGCACACCGATGAGTGGGCTACCGCAGGCAGGAAGAACTATTTCGGAAAGACTGTAAAGATCGTAGAGATGGAATCTGAGGCAGGTGCATCCGGAACCGTTCACGGTTCACTGGTTGCAGGTGCTCTTACATCCACCTATACCGCATCACAGGGTCTGCTTCTCATGATCCCCAATCTTTACAAGATCGCAGGTGAGAGGCTTCCGGGCGTTATAAACGTAGCTGCCCGCTGTATAGCTTCCCATGCACTCAACATCTTCGGTGATCATTCCGATGTATATGCGTGCCGTCAGACAGGCTGCGCAATGCTCTGTGAGTCTTCGGTTCAGGAAGTAATGGACCTTACACCTGTTGCATATCTTGCAGCTATAAAGGGACGTCTTCCTTTCATCAATTTCTTCGACGGTTTCCGTACCTCTCACGAGATACAGAAGATCGATATCTGGTCAAATGAAGATTTCGACGATATCATCGATCTTAAGGCTATCGAGGATTTCAGAAAGGGCGCCCTCAATCCCAATCATCCCTGTGAAATGGGTTCCGCACAGAATCCCGACATCTTCTTCCAGTCAAAAGAATCCTGCAACCAGGCATATGATGATCTTCCTGCCATCGTTCAGGAGTACATGGATAAGATAAATGCAAAGATCGGTACGGATTACAAGCTTTTCAATTACTACGGCGCTGCTGATGCAGAGCATGTTATCATAGCAATGGGTTCCGTAAACGATACCATTGAAGAGACCATCGATTATCTTGCAGAAAAAGGCGAGAAGGTAGGTCTCATAAAGGTTCGTCTCTACAGACCTTTCTCAGTACAGGCTTTCCTTGATGCGATCCCTGCAAGCGCAAAGACCATCACGGTTCTTGACCGTACAAAGGAGCCCGGCTCCATAGATGAGCCTCTTGCACTTGATGTTAAGAGCGCTCTTATGAGCAGCGACAAGTTCGCAGGCGTTAAGGTTCTTACAGGTCGTTACGGTCTTGGTTCAAAGGACACCACACCCGAGCAGATCGTTGCTGTATATCACAACAGCGACAAGAAGAAATTCACTCTCGGTATCAACGATGATGTTACACATCTTTCACTTGATGCAGGTGCTCCTCTTGTTACAACTCCCGAAGGCACAGTTTGCTGTAAGTTCTGGGGTCTCGGTGCAGACGGTACCGTTGGTGCAAACAAGAACTCCATCAAGATCATCGGTGATAACACAGACATGTATGCTCAGGCTTACTTCGATTATGATTCCAAGAAGTCCGGCGGTATCACAATGTCTCACTTAAGATTCGGTAAGAAGCCCATCAAGTCTACTTACCTTATCCACAAGGCAAACTTCGTAGCCTGCCACAATGCGGCATACGTAAGAAAGTACAACATGGTTCAGGAGCTTGTTGACGGAGGAACCTTCCTTCTCAACTGCCCTTGGGAGGGAGAGGAGCTTGATAAGCATCTTCCCGGCCAGGTTAAGAAATATATCTATGATCACAAGATCAAGTTTTACACAATAAACGGAACCAAGCTTGGTATCGAGTCCGGAATGGGACCCACACGTATCAATACCATCCTTCAGTCCGCATTCTTCAAGCTCACAGGCATCATCCCTGAGGAGAAGGCTATACAGCTCATGAAGGATGCTGCAAAGAAGACCTATGGCTTAAAGGGTGATGATGTGGTTCAGAAGAACTGGAACGCTATCGACCTTGGTGCTACAGGTGTTGTAGAAGTAGCTATCCCTGATTCCTGGGCAAACGGAGCTGATGAAGGCCTTGATTATCCTAAGGCTACAAAGGGAACACAGGATCAGATCGATTTCGTAAACGATATCCAGATCCCTGTTTCTTCACAGGAAGGTAACAGCATACCTGTATCAGTTACCATGAAATATACAGACGGTTCCACTCCTTCAGGTACCGCTGCATACGAGAAGCGCGGAGTTTCCGTTGCTGTTCCCGTATGGAATCCCGACAAGTGTATCGAGTGCCAGCAGTGCGCATATGTCTGCCCTCACGCAGCTATCCGTACTATCGCTCTTACAGAGGAAGAGGCAAAGAATGCTCCCGAGGGAATGCAGCTTAAGGATCTTACAGGAATGCCCGGATACAAGTTCACCATCGCGATCTCCCAGATGGACTGCCTTGGATGTAACTCCTGCGCAAATGTATGTCCTGTAAGCGCAAAGGAAGTAAAGACTGCAAAGGCAGAGGAGAGGAAGCCGGACAAGGCTGCACAGGCTCTCTTCATGCAGACTCTCGATGATGATCTTAAGGCACAGCAGAAGTACTTTGATTATGCTGTATCTCTTGATGAGAAGCCTGAGGTCGTTGAGAAGTTCAAGCTTGACACAGTTAAGGGTTCACAGTTCAGAAAGCCTTATCTTGAGTTCTCCGGCGCATGCGCAGGCTGCGGCGAGACACCTTATGCAAAGCTTGTTACACAGCTTTACGGTGACAGGATGTACATCGCAAACGCAACAGGCTGCTCCTCTATCTGGGGTAACAGCTCACCTTCTACACCTTACACCGTAGACAAGAAGGGTCACGGTCCTGCATGGGCTAACTCACTCTTCGAGGATAACGCTGAGTTCGGTTACGGTATGTACCTTGCGCAGAAGACCCTCCGCGGTAATGTAAAGGATGCTGTTGATGCTCTTGCAGCTGAGACATCCGATGCAAACGTAAAGAGCGCTATAGATGAATATATCGCAACCTTCGATGATACCCTCACTAATACCGAGGCAGCTGACAAGCTCCTTGCAGCTATAGAGAGCGACAGCAGCGAGAATGCAGCATACATCAAGGCAAACAAGGATTATCTTGCAAAGAAGAGTCAGTGGATCTTCGGTGGTGACGGATGGTCCTTCGATATAGGCTTCGGTGGTCTCGATCACGTACTTGCTTCCGGTGAGGATGTGAACGTATTCGTATTCAATACCGAGGTTTACTCAAATACCGGCGGACAGTCTTCAAAGGCTACTCCTCTCGGTGCTGTGGCACAGTTCGCTGCAGGCGGTAAGGCTATCAAGCAGAAAGATCTTGCAGGTATTGCAATGAGCTACGGATATGTATATGTGGCACAGGTTGCCATGGGTGCAAACCAGGCTCAGCTTGTAAAGGCTATAAAGGAAGCAGAGAGCTATCACGGACCTTCACTCATCATCGGTTATGCTCCTTGTATCAACCACAGGATCAAAGCCGGAATGGGCGCTGCAATGGCAGAAGAGAAGAAGGCTGTGGACGCTGGTTACTGGCACCTCTTCAGGTTCAATCCTGCGGCTGAGAAGAAGTTCACTCTTGATTCCAAGGCTGCAACCGTTGCATACTCTGACTTCATCGGCGGTGAGGCAAGATATACGGCTCTTACCAAGGTTAACAAGGAGAAGGCTTCCGAGCTCTTCGAAGCAGCTGCAGAGAACGCAAAAGAGCGTTTCGAGCATCTGCAGAGCCTCGTAAATCTTTACGATAAGAAGGACTGAGTTTTAGTAAAGACTGACAGGCATAGCTGAAAAGTCATGATGAAGGACACCCGCTGTTTTGTAAAAGCAGCGGGTGTTTTGTGAAAAAAGGAATTGGTTTTAAAGGAGGAAATTATGAAAAGAAGATCATTTGTTTTAGCGATGATCGCGGGCATCCTCATGGTGGGATGCGGTACAAAAGAAGAAGCGGCAAATGTTGATGAAGTGGTTGAAAGTGTGGATCTAACCCCTGCAGATGGCGGAACAGGCACAGGGGCTATGTCCGAGAGCGATAAGACAGAAGCAGGAAGCGAAACGGCGGATGCACCCGATTATGAGGGTACCTATGTTGAATCGATAGCAGGCAGGGGAAATATAACTTTTACAAAGGAGGATGCAGGAAGCTATACCGTGGAGATCAGATGGTCTTC
>JAFYBJ010000005.1 GCA_017540265.1 Lachnospiraceae bacterium | reverse complement strand
TCACACCCACACCTACGCCGGCACCTACGGCAACGCCTGCGCCTACGGATACCACGGTCATTACGGCTGAGCCTACACCTACCGCAGCGCCCACTGCCACACCTACACCTGCCGCAAAGAAGAAGGCAAAGAAGGGCGATGTAATAAAGACATCTTCCGATGACAGTGACAACAGCGGAAGCGAAGATAAGGATGTTTATCAGTGGCAGAGGAAGGCTTCTGATGATACCAGCGACAACTGGGAGAACATAATCGGTGAGAATAACAACAAATACGTTGTAAAGGAAAGCGATGAAGGTTATGTGATCCGTGCAGCAGTATTTGACGATGAAGGCGAATTCCTCAGCTATACCGAAAGCGTATGGGCAAGCGCACCCGGAAGCGGACTTGACAGTGTTCCCGGAACCGGTGTGAATGAGACCGCATCTGCAGTATTTGCAGCAATAGGCGTACTTGCAGGACTGGCACTTCTTGCGGTAAAGAAAAAAGAGGAAGAGATGAGTATCTGATATACCATGATTTAGTGTAATACAAGACCCTCCGCATATGCGGGGGGTCTTATCATTATAGCAGTCAAAAAATGCTTCCTGTATTGTAATAACAGGGCTTTTTACAGTATAATAGATAGCATGAAAAAGAAATTGCTTATAACAGCCGGAGGGACTGGGTCAGCCTGGCAGATCGCAGAAAAGGTCAGGCTTTTTTATGATGACCGGATCGAACTTTATATAACAGATACAAATCCTGAAGAGCTGGTGGCTTCTTCGACATTGGCTGATCATTTTATCATGGTACCGCCTGTAAAGAGTAAGGGCTATGCTGATCAGATGTACCGTATACTTAAAAGCAACTGTATAAACGCTATCATACCGCTTATCCCCTGGGAACAGTCATATTTTGCTGCGGATTTAAAGCAGTTTGCCTCAATGGGGATAAAATCAGCCGCACCGTTGGTAAGGACGGCCAGGACACTTAATCAAAAAATAAAGCTCCACGATTATTGCAACAGCTGTGATATACCTACTATCCCGATAATAGCGCCGGAGGATGTAAAAGATAATAAAACATATTTCATAAAGGATAAGTCCGGTTTTGGTTCAATGGGAGCAAGGCGCATAAAAGGTGCAGATATAAAACGCCTTGACCGGAAGTACTTTGACAAATATGTGATACAGCAGGATTGTACAGGGCTTGGGAGCCGTGCAGGAGTCCTTGAAGAAGTCACGGCCGAGTGTTTTTATGACGGCTTTGAATGTCATACCATAGTCAGGGAGAGGCTGGAGGCAAAGTGCGGTGTATGTACAAAGGCGAGGTTTAGAAAGGAGCCGCAGATCGAGGCGGTTGTGAACCGCTTTACGGAACTGCTTCCTTTTCCGCCGGTATTTAATATCCAGTTTGTAAAACGCGGGGATGAATGGCTGGTTATGGATGTAAATCTCAGACTTGCTGCCGGAACGGGACTTTCAGCAGCTGCAGGCTTTGATGTCGTGAGAGCATTGCTTGCCTGGATACTTGATGATATGGTAGATCCCGGCTGGCTTGAGTATGATGAGAGTGTAAAGACGGTACTCAGGGTATATAAGGAGATCACGGTAAGATGAGCTACAACAGGGAAGATTATTTAAAAAAAAGGATAATTGTGACAGATCTGGACGGTACTCTTATTGACAGTGCAGGTCGTCATGTTACTGTAATGGAGGAACTTCTCTGGAATGAGGAACTTCAGTATACCGATGATATAAAAGCTCAGTTTGACGGTGCCTCATTCATGGATTATAAGGCGTCGGGAAAGAGTGGCAGAGATTATCTTACGGATATTCTGGGGCTTACACCGGATTGCGCAAAAAGGATTTCAGAAAAATGGAAGGATAAGGTTGAGCAGGATATTTATCTTTCGGAGGATAAGCTTTATGCTGATTCCATAAATTTCTTAAATACGTTTTTTTCTGAATGCGGTGTGGTTTTTCTTACGGCAAGGCGTAACAGAGGAGGCCTTGAGGGCGAGTTAAAGAGACTTAACATACTTGGTTTTGCAGATTATGTGATAGTTGCCGATCCGGCAAAGGCCGCTGCGGATAAGGAAAAAGCTGTAACAGTTCTTAAGAAGGAATATCCGGATGCGGAGATCTTCATAGTGGGTGATACTGAAAATGAGTTTGAACTCGCCGCAAAGACGGGATATAAGGCTTTTATACTTAACAGAGGCTTCAGGAACAGGGCGTTTTGGGAAGCAAAGAATGTTAAGAGCTATGACGGACTTGATGCTGTCATAAAGGATATAAGGAGAGCAAAGTGATGTATGATCTGCTTTTGGTCGGAGCCGGGCTTTACGCCGGTGTGATAGCCGATCGCGCGAAGAAAGCCGGAAAAAAAGTTCTTGTTATAGAGCGCAGGGATCATATTGCCGGCAATATGTATACCGAAAAACGCGAGGGGATAAATGTACATGTTTACGGTCCTCATATTTTTCATACTGCAGATAAAAAAGTATGGGAATATATAAACGGTTTTGCGGAGTTTAACCGCTTTACCAATACACCCGTAGCAAGATATAAGGATGAGATATACAATCTTCCCTTTAACATGAACACTTTCAGCAGGATGTGGGGTGTAAAGACGCCTGAAGAAGCAAGGAAAAAGATAGAAGAGCAGCGAAGGGAAATGTCCGGAAAGGAACCTTCAAATCTTGAGGAACAGGCCATATCACTTGTCGGAAGGGATATATACGAGAAGCTTATTAAGGGCTATACAGAGAAACAGTGGGGGCATGATTGCAGGGAACTTCCCGCTTTTATAATAAAGAGGCTTCCTGTCCGTTTTGTTTATGACAATAATTATTTCAATGATCCGTTCCAGGGGATCCCTTCCGGCGGATATACGCAGATAGCGGAGAAGATGTTTGAAGGCCTGGAGCTCAAGACCGGTACGGATTATTTTTCAGACAGAAAAAGTTTTGATAATATTGCGGAACGTATCGTGTTTACCGGAATGATAGATGAATTTTTTGATCACAGATTCGGTGAATTGGAATACCGGAGCCTTAGATTTGAATCAGAGATACTTGATACGGATAATTATCAGGGAAGCGCGATAGTCAATTACACGGAGCGTGAGATCCCGTATACAAGGATAATAGAGCATAAGCATTTTGAATTTGGCTGTGCACAGGGCAGTGAGATAAATCCAAAGACTGTGATAACGAGGGAATATCCTTTAACATGGAAAGCGGGAGATGAGCCTTACTATCCGATGAATGATGAGAAAAACAACGGGCTGTATAAGAAATATACAGAGCTTGCGGCTAAGGAACGTCCGGAGGTTTTCTTTGGCGGAAGGCTTGGAAAGTATAAGTATCTGGATATGGATAAGGTGATAGCGGAGGCTCTTGCCGATGCAAAATCCCTTGGTCTTGATTAAGTCATATCAGACTGATATTGAAATATAAAGAAGGAGTGCAGAAATATGATACTTGACGGAAAGACAATACTTATAACGGGAGGTACAGGCTCATTTGGTAAAGCCTTTGTGCGTTATGCCTTTGAGCACGGTGATCCGAAGAAGCTTATCATTTATTCCAGAGATGAATTCAAGCAGTTTAATATGCAGAATGAATTTGCTGAATATAAAGACAGGCTGCGTTTCTTTATAGGCGATGTAAGGGACGGTGACAGACTGCGCCGCGCTCTTAACGGTGTGGATTATATAATTCACGCCGCCGCTTTAAAGCAGGTGCCGGCTTGTGAATATAATCCAAATGAAGCGATAAAGACTAATATACACGGGGCCATGAATGTAATAGAGGCAGCTCTTGATACAGGCGTTTCAAAGGTTGTGGCGCTTTCTACGGATAAGGCTGTAAATCCCGTCAATCTTTACGGAGGAACCAAGCTGGTTTCGGATAAGCTGTTTATTGCCGCAAATGCCTATGCAGGTCCTTCCGATATTTGTTTTTCCATAGTCCGTTACGGAAATGTGGCAGGAAGCAGAGGCTCGGTTATCCCTTTCTTTAAACAGAAGATAGAAAACGGTGAGAAGGCTCTCCCGATCACGGATCTCAGGATGACACGTTTCTGGATATCGTTAAAAGAAGGTGTGGAGCTTGTGATAAAGGCTCTTGAAGAATCCAAAGGCGGTGAGACTTTTATATCAAAGATACCTTCCTTTAAGATAACGGATCTGGCAGAGGCTATGCTTCCCGGCTGTGAGAAACCGGAGGTCGGTATAAGGGAAGGTGAAAAGCTCCATGAGATCATGGTTACTGTGGAAGATGCTCCCAATACCTATGAATATGAAAAGCATTTTATCATTTATCCGCAGATGGTATGGAGCAGCAGACGTATGCCTTCGCCTACGGGAAAGAGAGTGCCTGAGGGCTTTTCCTATTCCTCCGGTTCAAATTCAGAGTGGCTCTCTGTTGAAGAGATAAGAGAGCGGCTTGCAAATCTGGATTAAGGGGTATGAAGGATACCGTTTTTATCCGTACAGAAGCAAATGAGGTCACCGCATCCGGACATATGATGCGGTGTCTTAATGTTGCGGAGGCTGCAAGAAAAGCAGGAAAAGAAGCTGTTTTTATAACAGCAGAGATTGGCTCTGCAAAGCTTCCAAAATCAAAGGGATTTGAGACCGTAGTGCTGGGTACTGATTTTAAGGATCTTGGATCAGAGCTTCCTCTGATGGAAGAGCTTATAAAAAAAAGAGATATAAAAAGGCTTTTAATAGACAGCTATTATGTTACAAATGATTATCTTGGGAGATTAAGTTCATTTACAAAAACGGCATACATCGATGATCTTCATGAAGATATCTGGCCCGTGGATATTCTCATCAATTACTCGATGAGCGCTCATTTTTATCCTTACGAAAGGGAATATGAGAATACCCGTCTTCTTTTGGGCCCGGATTACATGCCTCTGAGAGAGGAGTATATTTCCGATATTGATAAAGAAAGAACTGTAAAAAAGCGGGCGGAAAAGCTGTTAGTTCTTTCAGGCGGTGGTGATGAAGCTCATTTTCTTTTGAACTTTTTAAAGAGATCAAAGACGGAGCCTTTAAAGGGTTTTGAGATAAAGCTCATTGCCGGACGCTTTAACAGGGATCTGGATAAACTGAAAAAAGAGGCAGAAGGGCTTACCTGTGTTACCGTGCTTTCAGAGATACCGACGCTTAAGGGTGAGCTGGAAGCTGCAGATATATGTATCAGCGCCGGAGGAACCACGCTCTATGAGCTTGCCGCAACGGGAACGCCCGGGATAATGTACTGCCTTGCCGATAATCAAAAAGATAATATCAGAGGTTTTTTGGATGAAGATATCTTTGAATATGCAGGCGATGTGAGGGATGAGGGTTTCTACGAAAGAATGACAGCCGTGATAAAAGTCTATGCAGAGGATACGAAAAAAAGAGAGGAATGCGCGAGGAGAGGAAAGCGCCTTGTGGATGGCAATGGGGCCGGGCGTATAGCCGGGGTGTTGTTTGAATGAAACTCTCAGTCATAGTACCGGTTTATAATATGGCTGAGGGGGACAGACTTAAGCACTGTCTTGATTCCCTGCTTGGCCAGAGCTTAAAGGATATGGAGATCATCGCGGTTGATGATGCATCAACGGACTCATCCCCTGATATACTTAAGGAATACGAAGGGCGCCTTAATGCCATAAGGCCCGGTGCTTTAAAGATAATACTTTCGAAAGAAAATCACAGGCAGGGCGGCGCCAGGAACAGGGGAATGGAGCTTGCAGACGGCGAATGGATAGGCTTCATGGATAGCGATGATTACGCGGATCCTCTTATGTTTGAAAAGCTTATAAGATGCGCGGAGGAAACGGGAGCGGATGTATGCGGCTGCGATTATGAACTGGTAAGCTTCTACGGGGATAAAAACGGAAAGCCGGTCGCAAACAATACCATTGAGCAGACAGGTGTGCTCGACGATGACAAACATAAGAGCCTTATACTCAGGGGAGGATCGTCGGTCACAAAGATATACAGGGCGTCTCTTATAAAGGATAATGAGCTTTCGTTTCCGGAAGATATATTTTATGAAGATAACTGTGCGGCTCCTTTATGGTCAATGTATTTTAAGAATTTCGCATATGTGCCCGAACCTCTTTATAAATATCTTACAGTGCAGTCTTCGACTACCCATACCGTAAGCGTTGAAAAGTGCAGGGACCGGATGGAAGCCGGAAGGATATTTATCCTGGAATGCAAAAAAAGGGATCTGTATGAAAGGTATAAAGAAGAGATAGATTACAGATTCACTGAATTATCCTATGTTACCACGCTTTTTTCATACATGTATTCGGGTCGCGGAAGGAAGCCTTCCTTTACGGCAGAAATAAAAAGATACATTAGAGAAAATCTTCCGGATTTTCTTGATAATAAATATCTTTCAGAATATACGGATAAGGAAAATCTTTCATTCATAAAGCTGCAGCAAAAGAGCAATATACTGTTCTTTATAAAATATGTGCTGCTGTTTAAATACAGGGAATTGAGAAAATGAGTTTATATCTTAGAAAAGCAAACGAAGGTGATAAAAAAAGATATCTTGACTGGGCAAACGATCCGGAAGTGAGGCAGGCTTCTTTCAACACGGAAGAAATAAAACCGGAAGCTCATGATGAGTGGTTTAAGAAGAAGCTTAATGATGGATCGGTGATCCTTTATGTTTGCATGGATTTCTTTGCATCTCTTGGCCAGGTACGCATAGAAAGGGATGAAGAAGATGCGTCTAAGGCTTATATAAGCTATAGTGTGGACAGATCCTTCAGAGGGCAGGGGATAGGAAAAAAAGAACTTGCCATGGTTGAGAAGGAAATTGGAAAGGATGCGGCCGCAGAAGGGATAAAGGAACTCTGTGCGTATGTAAAGACTTCGAATCCGGCATCAAAAGCAGTATTTGAAGGACTGGGTTACAGTCTTGCAAAAGAGGATGAAGAAAAACTCCTGTATGTAAAATCATTAAAGAATGAAGATGCGGATGTAAAGGATATAAAGAAAGATAACAGGAAAGATAATAAGAGAGAGGCAGGCATAGAACTGCTTAGGATAGTTGCCATGCTCATGGTGATAACGCTTCATTTTCTCGGGAAAGGTGAATATCTTCCTGAAGTGAAGCCTAATGCTTTCCAGTCATTGCCATGGCTTTTGGAGGCAGCATGCCTTCCCTGCGTGAACGTCTATGTGATCATATCAGGTATGTATGGATATAAGTCGCGCTTCTGTCTGAGACATGCCGCGATGCTCTGGCTTCAGATCTTCTTTTACAGCGCTTTAATAGGCGCAGGTTTTTATGCATATGCATATTTAAACGGAGATAATACTTTTATAGTTCAGTATTTTAATATCTATAATCTCCTGTTTATGATGCTTCCCGTGATGAACGGGCATTACTGGTTTATGGGAGCTTATTTTATCCTTTATCTTATTATGCCGTTTTTAAATGCAGGGATAAAGAATCTGGATGAACGCACCCACAGGGTGACTTCTCTTGTCCTGCTGGCATTCTGGTGTATCGGACGTTCCGTAATGCCTTTTGAACTGATCGATGACAGGGGGCTTGGTGTTATATGGTTTGTAATACTCTACCTGGCTTCTGCCTATGCCGGAAAATACGGCCTTGCCTTCATGGAAAAGAAGGGAAGGGGACTTATATGTTTTATTGCATCCGTATTTCTTACATACCTCTCCTATGGTCTGTTTGCGGGACTTATGAAGGATACTACCTTTAATGATTACGCCATCACCGTGCCTTCAGCTTATAATTATATCTTTGTGCTCACCGCCTCTTTCGGTCTGGTTTATTTCTTCAGGGGTATTAAGATCAAAGAAGGATTTCTGTCTAAGCTCATAAAGGGAACAGCTCCCTATGTGCTTGGCGTATATCTTCTTCATGAGCATGTATTTATCCGCTACCGCTGGCCTCGCTGGATAGGTGTTACGGGAGCGGAAAATTTATCAGACTTTATATTGAAATATATATACAGTCTGATACTTATATTTATTGCAGGAATAACAGTGGATATCATAAGGTCATATATTTTCAACTCCTTCGAGAAATTGGCGGATATGTGCTTAAAGCTCTATTATTCAAAGAAAGAGACCTTTGATTATCTGATAACCGGAGGTCTTACCACAGTAATAAACTGGCTTGTTTATGTTCTCTGTGCATATTCATTCTTTAAGGGTATAATAACAAATGATTATGCAAGAGAGAACTTTTCAAATTTCGTTGCCTGGGTGGCGGCGGTGCTCTTTGCATATATCACAAACAGGATATTTGTTTTTCACAGCGATAAGCATGGCTTTGTTCTGGTGATGAAGGAATTTGCAGCCTTTACTGCTGCGAGGGTCCTTTCCTTTGTGGTGGAACAGATACTTTTCTCCGGAGCCATACTTATAATGAATGATATTATAGCCAAACTTATCATAGGAGTCGTGGTGATAATCCTTAATTATTTCTTCAGTAAATTATGGATATTCAAAAAGGGATGAAGTGATGCAGAAAATAGAACTTAAAGATAAATATATTCTGGTAACCGGAGCGGCGGGATTCATAGGCGCTTCCCTTGTGCTTCGCATGCTGGGGGAAGATGATAATATGCATATCATAGGGATCGATAATATGAATGATTACTATGATGTGAAGATAAAGGAATACAGGCTGGGGCTTATAGAAGAAGCCGTAAAAGCATCATCCTCTGATTTTAATTTTATAAAAGGGAGCATAGCTGACAGGGATATGATAAATGAGCTGTTTAAAAAGTATCCCTTTGCCGTAGTGGTAAATCTTGCGGCACAGGCCGGTGTCAGATATTCGCTCATAAATCCGGATGCATATATAGAGACCAATATAACAGGCTTTTATAATATACTGGAGGCCTGCAGGCATTCCTATGATAACGGTGCGCCGGGCGTGGAACATTTAGTTTATGCATCATCGTCTTCCATATATGGAAGTTCACCTGATATACCGTATAAGGTAGAGGCAAAGACGGATGAGCCGGTGTCGCTTTATGCCGCAACCAAAAAGGCTGATGAGCTTATTGCCCATTCTTATTCAAAGCTTTATTCCATACCTTCTACGGGGCTTCGCTTCTTTACGGTTTACGGACCGGCGGGACGCCCTGATATGGCGTATTTCGGCTTTACGGATACACTTGTAAAAGGCGGAAAGATAAAGATATTCAATAACGGAAACTGCCTGCGTGATTTCACTTATGTGGATGATGTAACGGAAGGTGTGCTCAGAGTGATGAAGGCTGCACCGGAGAAAAAGAACGGTGAGGACGGTCTGCCGGTGCCTCCCTATGCCTTATATAATATAGGCAACAGTTCTCCCGTGGGACTTATGGATTTTGTACATATTCTTTCCGAAGAGTTAAAAACGGCAGGAGTCCTGACTGAAGATTTTGACATAAATGCCCATGAAGAGCTGCTTCCCATGCAGCCGGGAGATGTGGCGGTCACATATGCGGATACTTCCGCGCTTGAAAGGGATCATGGTTATAAACCTTCCACGGATCTAAGGACCGGGCTTAGAAGATTTGCATCATGGTACAGGGAGTTTTATGGCTAAGCTAAAGAAGATCACGGCTTCAAAGCCGGCTGAGTTTTTTTACATTATATGTTTGTGCTTTTTTTCATTCTTCGGGATATGGAGAGGGGCCGATCTTTCTGATACCACCTACAGCCTCGGAAATTATATGTTCATGAAGGAGCTGGCAGGTAGTTTTAATATGGCCACGGCAGTATCAAATCTTGCAGGTCATGCTCTGCTTGGGGTATCGGGCGGGAATCTCATAATAATGAATTTTCTTACCCGTCTCCTGCCTTTATCCTGTGCGCTTGCGGTTTATCTGTTTTTAAGAAAGCGCATGGACAGGCTTGTTCTGTCTGCTGCTCTGGCTGCTGCACTGGGATTATGCTGGTGCCCCAGTGTGATAATGTATAATTATCTCAGTTATTTTTTCTTAACCGGCGCAGTGCTTTTTATAACTGCTGCCTTCCTGGATAAAAAAGAAATATATTTTTTTGCGGCAGGTGTCTGTCTGGGCTTGAATACCTTTGTACGCATATCCAATGTCGCGGAACTGATGCTTGTTTTTTCCGTCTTTTACGGAATATTTCTTTACAGGAAGGAGGAAAAGAAGCCTTTATTTCTAAAGACAATGCTCTTGTGTATAGCGGGGTATCTTGCAGGGCTTGCTGTTTCTTTCCTGTTGTTTCTTGTTTATATCAAAGCTCCGGGAATGGATGCGGGCTCCGGTATTTTTGTTATGTATGACTGGATAAGCGGGCTTTTGACCGGTGCCGCGGGCAATAAGGATTCCGGTTATTCCCTTAAGATAATGTTAATGACGATAGGGAATAATTATTACGGGAATCTTCTCTATGCCCTGGTCTATATCATCCCTTTATGTGCTGCTTTTATCTTTTCGAAGTTTATGAAGGCAAAGGAAATACCGGGGAAATACTGCTGCATTCTTTATGCCTTGTATACTGCAGGGCTTGCGGTCATTCTTGTATGGTTTTACAGAAGGGGCATATTTACTTCAAAATATACAAACAACGGCAGTGTGTTCAGGCTTAGCGTGGTTTATCTGATCTATGCCACCATGTTGTTTTTATTCTTTATCTTTAAAAAAAATGCAGATAAGGAAGAGCGGCTTACAGCTTTTATTTCGCTCCTTCTGATAATCATCGCGCCCTTAGGTACGAATAATCATATATTTGCCGTTATAAACGGGCTTTTTTATGTGCTGCCGGTAAGTGCATATCTTATGTGTTCCCTGCTTAAGGATGCGGGAAACGGGAAATATAAAGTGCTTTACCATATCTGGACAGTGATGTTTGCTGCCGTGTTCCTTATGCAGACCATGTTATTCGGCTTGTACTATACGTTCAGGGATGCTGAGTTTGGCGGTGCGAGGGATTATAAGATAAAGAGTGATAATTCCTTAAAAGGCATATATACCACGGAAGAAAACGGAAGTGCGATCGATGAGCTTACGGACTGGGTAAGGGAAAATGCTGCGGATGCGACATCGCTTATATGTTACGGAAATATACCCGGGATCAATTATGTTCTTGGGATAAAGCCTGCAATGACCAATCTTTGGCCGGATCTTGGCAGTTTTTCCTATGAGGATTTTTCTTCGCAGTTAGATGAGCTTTCAGAGGCTGAGGAAAAGCCGCTTATAATAATGACCGCAGAGGAAGCTGATTATTTCGGAGGGAACGGAACATACAGTTATTCAAGGAAAAGTACGGATGATGATGAGTCGGTACTTAAGCATATGGCCCTTATGGAATATATGCTTGGAGAAAGCTATAATATTGTTTATGAGAATGAAGGTTTTACTGTATATAAGAGCGTAAGCCTTGCGGATATGCTGGAGGAATTGTTAAATGATCAATTTTAATGTACCGCCCTATACGGGAAAAGAACTGGATTATATCAGGGAATGTGTAGAAGCCCAGAAGATATGCGGTGACGGCGCATATACAAAGAAATGTAATTCCTGGCTTGAAGAAAAAACCGGCGCTTCCAAGTGTCTGTTAACCACATCCTGCACACATGCAACGGAGATGGCAGCTCTTCTTGCTGATATAAAGGAAGGTGATGAGGTGATAATGCCGTCTTACACATTTGTATCTACGGCAGATGCCTTTGTGTTACGCGGTGCGGTTCCTGTTTTTGTGGATATCAGGCCTGATACCATGAATATAGATGAGCAGAAGATAGAGGCGGCTGTCACTGCAAAGACAAAAGCCATAGTGCCTGTTCATTATGCCGGAGTATCCTGTGAGATGGATACGATCATGGATATAGCAAAGAGGCATTCTCTTATCGTCATAGAAGATGCCGCACAGGGAGTGATGTCTTCCTATAAAGGAAAGGCTCTTGGCGCCATCGGAGATATGGGATGCTATTCTTTTCATGAGACAAAGAATTACAGTATGGGTGAGGGAGGAGCACTTATACTCCGCGATGAACGGTATATCGAGGATGCAGAGATAATAAGGGAAAAAGGTACGGACAGGAGCAGGTTCTTCAGGGGACAGGTGGATAAATATACCTGGGTCGACAAGGGATCCTCATATCTTCCCAGTGATATGAATGCCGCGTATCTTTATGCCCAGCTTGAGCTTGCGGATGAAATAAATGAAAGAAGGCTTGAAATATGGAATACCTATTACAGGGAACTTGGGGAGCTTAAGGATGCAGGGAAGATAGAGCTGCCCGTGATACCTGAGGGCTGTGATCATAATGCCCATATGTTTTACATAAAGGCCGCAGACTTTGAAGAACGCACAAAGCTCATTACGTTTCTTAAGGAAAACGGTATACTTTCCGTATTTCATTATATCCCGCTTCATTCCGCACCGGCAGGAAAGCGTTTCGGAAGGTTTAGCGGAGAGGATGAATATACCACAAAAGAAAGTGAACGTCTTACAAGGCTTCCCATGTATTATTCCCTTACAGAGGAAGAGAACATGTATATCATCAAAAAGGTAAAGGAATTTTACGGTTTTTCATGAGCGCGGCAAAAAAGAAAAATCTGATCATCCTCACACAGAACGGATACGGGGGAGGTGCGGAGCGCATGGCAGCAAATATGAGCCTTGCTCTGTCTTCCCGCTATGAGGTTTACTATATCCTTTTTGACGGTGAGGGGGTGATTTACCCTTATGGCGGACATCTGGTGGATATGAAGCTTAAGCCTGAGAGGGAAGCTTCTTTCATACGCCGCATATTTACGGTTATAAAAAGGACAAAGAAGCTTTACGAATACAAAAGGGATCTTAAGCCGGCGGCTGTCATAAGCCATTTGGACGGTCCCGATCTTGTTAATGTGCTTTCCGGAAAGGCAGGGAACAGGATGCGCTGCATAAGCGTATATCATTCGATGCCCTCCGTAAATGAAAAGAATACATTTGCCCACAGGCTTTTCCACCGCTTTATCGCAGCTTTTTCCGACAGGTATGTAATGGTATCAAAACCTGCAAAAAAGGATATGCATGAGAATTTTGGAGTGCCGTTAAAAAAGCTTTCTGTCATATATAATTTCTCGGATACAGGAAAGATAAAACGGCTTATTAAGGAAGATCTTCCGGCGGATTTTCTTGAATTTAAAAAAGCACATAAAAAGCTCATAGTGAGCACGGGCAGGATGGAAAGGGTAAAACGCCAGGAAAGGCTTATAAAGCTGCTTGGACGTATAAGAAACGAAAAGGGGCTTGAGGACACCGGGCTTGTGATACTTGGAGACGGCCCGGAAAGAGAAAGGATAGTTTCGGAGGCTGAAAAGCTTTCGCTCTTATCGCACGTATATGCTCCGGGAAATGTCTCGAATCCTTTTAAATATATGGCATTATGTGACTTGTTTGTGCTTTGTTCGGACTATGAGGGTCTTCCCATGGTGCTTACGGAAGCTGCGGCATGCAGGCTGCCTTCGGTGTCGGCAGACATGCCTTCCGGGGCAAGGGAGATACTGGCTCCGGATACGGATCCTGAATATAAGACTGATGGTGTGGAATACGCACGTTTCGGAGTACTCACAAGACCTTTTGAATATGCCGGCGGAGAAAATTTCCTGGAAATAAAGGATGATAAGGCTGAGGAACATCTTTTTAGCGGTGTATTAAGACTCCTTACTGATTCAGAGCTTTATGAAAGCTACAGGTCAAAAGCGCCTGCGTTGGCAGCACGGTTTTCGGAAGAAAGGATGCTTGGGATATGGCTTGGACTGATAAGAAGAAGATAGCAGGGCTTGTTCCGGCCATTCTTATTCCGGCAGTTTTTTTCTTTTTTACTTTTCTTATAACGGATCACGCCTATATACTAAACGATGACCTTCAGCTAAAAAGTCTTTTAGACGGGAGTTTTTCCGGCAAGCCGGAATATAAGACCATATATCTGCGGGTCCCGCTTGCTTTTTTATTAAGTCTTTTATACAGGTTTTTACCCGGAATACAGTTTTACGATATACTCCTTGAAGGTACTTATCTTATCTGCCTTCTGTTTATCTGTTTTTATTTTTCAAAAAGAAATGATCCGTCAGGTCTCAACCTCAGATCATTTGTGATCCCGTGCATATGTGCTGCGGCGTTTTTTGCTTTTTTTCTGAAGGATATGCTTTTCCTTCATTACACCCTTGTTGCGGCAGCAGCAGGGGGAACAGGTATTTTTCTACTGTCTTTATCGGAAGAACGGGACGAGCGGATACCGGCATATATATTGCTCATACTGTGTGATCAGATCAGGGAGCAGGTGTTTTTAATGTTTCTTCCCTTTGTATCTGTCATCGCAGGGATGAAGCTTTTAGTGTTCATAAGGGCTGAGGATAAGAAAAGAGTAAAAGATTTTTTAAAGGAAGCTGCTATTGCACTTTTTGTATTTGTCGTTCTTTTTCTTGCGGACAGAGCGGCAATGAAGGAAGGATCTTACAGGGAATATATTGATTATAATAATGCCAGGACTGAACTCTATGATTATACCGGCATATGGCCTGAGGAAGAAGCTCTTTCACTGTATGAGAGCCTGGGAGTGGATGAGGATCTTTTAGCCGTCATGTCTGCTTATGACATATCTTTTGATGAAAGGATAGACGGCAGACTCATGCACAAAATGGCTTCCTATGTGCCGCAAAAAGAAAGGAAAAGTACCGGGCAGAAGATAAAGGATACACTGTGGGTTTTAAGAAAGGAGACTTTTTCTCCGGATGATAATGGTGTATATGTGCTCGTTCTTATCATAGCATGGCTTATGATGCTTATCACAGCAGTAAAAGAAAAGGATATTATAAGTGGTGTTAAACTGGCAGCTTTTATCTGCCTGCACTTTCTTCTTTACGGCTATCTGATATACAGGGGACGCTATCCGGAACGCGTTGTCGTGTCACTTTATCTTTCCGGCATTGCCGTCGCGTTTTCTCATAAAAGGCCTGATTTAAGGCAGTTTATCGTGCCGGTTATACTTATGGCATTAACCCTGCCGGGGAGCATCAAAACAGACCTGAAAAGCCTTGAGGATGCAAACAGGGCTCCTCTTGTGTTATACTCTTATGTAACCCGGCATCCGGAGGAAATATTTGTGACGGATACCTATGCGGATGTGGATGCGGTGATATATCCCTGCCCGGATAATATGCTGCACGGCGGGGGCTGGACCTCGGGATCACCGGCCTTTAAGGACAGATTAAAGCGGTTTTATGTAAATGACATGGAAGAACTTTTGAACGGGACAGCTTCCGTAAGATTTGTGCTTAAAGAGGGCGTGGGACTAAAAAAAGAAGAATTGGATCATTATCTTGGAAAGCGTTTTAAGAAAGAGGATTATGAGACCGTCCTTATAGAGGATATTGAGGAAAACGGGTGCGTATATCATATATATGCGCCGGGCGAATAAAGGAATTTAAATGGAAAGCAGAACGGATATCATAGAGGGGAAAAAAATTGATCTAAGACGGATGACCGTAGACGATACGGCGAATATACTTAAATGGCGGAATTCTCCTTTTGTCACGTCTCATTTTATTTACAGGCTTCCCCTTACAAAAGAAGGGCATCTTAAGTGGATAAGGGAAAAAGTGGATAAGGGTTCAACGGAGCAGTTTATTATCGAACTTAAGGATAAAACCGGCATTGGATCGGTATATCTGCAGCGTATAGATAATGACAGGAAAAGTGCGGAATTTGGCATATTCATAGGAGATGAGTCCCGGTCCGGAAAGGGATATGGGGATGAAGCCCTTAAGCTTATCCTGTCTTATGCAAAGGATGAGCTGGGGCTTCATATGATAGAGCTTAAAGTGCTCTCGGATAATGAAGGAGCCCTTAAGCTTTATGAAAGAAACGGCTTTGAAAAAACGGATGATCTGGTGATGCCTTCAGTGCCGGAGGGCATTCCTCTTGATGTGATAAAAATGGAAAAGGTGCTTTAATGGGAAAGAAGATAATAAGTTACATAATCCCCTGTTACAGATCGGAAAAGACCATAGAGTCGGTAGCGGCAGAGGTTAAAGAGGCGGCGCTTAAGCTTGAAGGCTTTGATTATGAGCTGATACTTGTAAACGATTGTTCTCCCGATGATACCTTAAATGTCATAAAAAGAATAAGTGACAGTGATGATCATGTGACAGTGATTGATTTTGCAAGGAATTTCGGTCAGCATGCTGCGCTTATGGCGGGGTTAAGACAGTCAAAGGGTGATATATGCATATGCCTTGATGACGACGGGCAGACGCCGCCTTCGGAGAGCATAAAGCTCATTAAAGCAATAGAAGACGGGGCGGATGCAGCATATGCCAGATACGGGAAAAAGAAACATTCATTATTCAGAAATTTCGGTTCGATGATGAATGAGGAAATGGCAAGGTTTATGCTTGGCAAGCCAAAGGATCTTTTTGTTTCAAGTTATTTTGCCGTAAACCGCATGGTCGTAAATGAAATGATACGCTACGAGAATTCCTATCCCTATGTGATAGGCCTTGTTCTCAGAACCACGAGATCCATAGTAAATGTGGACGTTGAGCATAAGAAGAGGGAGATCGGTGAATCCGGATATACCTTTTCAAAGCTTATAAATCTCTGGATGAACGGGTTTACGGCTTTTTCAATAAAGCCTTTGAGGGTGGCTACCTGCTTAGGGATCATATCCGCTGCTCTGGGCTTTATATACGGAATTATAGTTGTGATACAGAAATTTGTCCTGCCCGACAGGATGCTCGGATATTCGTCGTTAATGGCCGTGCTCATTTTCTTTGGCGGGATGATAATGATAATGCTGGGGCTTATAGGAGAATATGTGGGCAGGCTCTATATTTGCATGAATGCTTATCCCCAGTATGTAATAAAGGAGATATATGGAAATTCTGAAGAAAGCTGACGCATCGGACAGGAGGGTTTTTCTGTCTGCGCTTATAGCGGGCTTTGTGGCACACGGTTTCAGGCTTACCAATAAATTTTTCTGCGAAGATGCTTTTAATTATCTTGAAAGTATTTCCGTAAGCTGGACGGTATCAATAGGCAGATTCCTGTTGCCGATGGTAGAAAAGGCAAGAGGGGCAAGGGAAGCAACATGGCTTATAGGCCTGCTTTCTCTTTTTTATATCGCGTTGGCGGCTGTGCTTGTCAGGCGCATATTTGATATAAAGGATAAGACCGCGCAGTGTCTGCTTGCAGCGGTGATGGCGGCGGTTCCTTCGGTTACCGGCACTTTTGCATTCATGTATACGGCCGACGGTTATTTTTTCGGTATGCTCATGGCTGTAGCTGCAGCATATGTGACCCTTAAGAAAGATGACATGAAGCATGCAGCCCTTGGCGGAGTATGTCTTGCCGTTTCCCTTGCATTTTATCAGGCATATCTTTCGGTAACGATAGTGCTGTTTATGACAGTTCTGTTCCTTATGCTTCTTGATGCAGAAAAGAGTGTTAAAGAAATACTGAAAAAATCCCTGTATTTTCTGGCCTGCGGTGTGACGGGGCTTCTTATATATTTTCCCGGCATGAAGCTTTCAATGATGCTTCTTAAGATAGATATGATCAACTATATGGGGATCGCGGATTCGAAAGGTTTTTCCATGGAAAGGATCATACGCTCATTTAAGAATTCATATATTGAATTTGCGCGTTATTATCTTGTCAGGTGGAAACCTGAATTCTACAACATCTCAAACGTGCTGCTTTTTATTATCATAGCCGTGTTAAGTGCTGTTTTGTTATTTAAGAAAAAAGCAAAGGATGCTCCGCTCCGGGCAGGCCTCATATGCATACTTATGCTGCTTTTGCCCGTTGCCACCCATATATTCTTCTTTATAAGTCCGGATGTTTCATATCTTTCCGTGATAATGGGATACAGCATGTGCTTTGTGTATATCGTTCCTTTTATGCTTGCGGAACGTTTTAACATAAAGGATAAAGCCGTTAAATACATAAGGCCTGTGCTTAATGTTTTTATCTTTCTTATAGTGTTTCATTTTGCCGTGATATCAAATGAGGCATATGAAAAAATGTATCTTGCAAATAAAAATACCGAGAATGAGATAAACCGCATACTTGCAAGGATGGAAGCCATGCCCGGTTATACGGAGGATATGGATGTGGCAATATTCGGTAATACATACGATATCCCCGAGTATGTGGAGAGTGCTCCCATGATGCTTGGCGTTTCTTCGGGTAAATTTCTCACATCGGAAAGTACGTATATCTCCGCTATGAACTGGTTTTGCGCTACGGATCACAGAGGCGTAGGGAAAAAGAAGAAAAAGAAGATCGTTGCCTCAGAAGAGTTTGCTCAAATGCCTATGTGGCCGGCTGAAGGGGCCGTAAATATCATAGACGGGGTGATGGTAGTATTTTTGGATGATACGGGACTGGACGATTTCAGATGAGACGTATTGCCGTAAGAATAGATGATGTCACACCGGGGATGGATAAGGAAAAGTTTTTCCGTTTTATCGATCTTATTGAAAGTTACGGCTTAAATGCTCTTTTGGGTGTGATACCTGACAACAGGGATGAGAGCAGTGATGTGGCGCCGATCAGGGATGATAAGGATTTTTCTTTTATAAGGGAGCTTAAAGATAAGGGGTATCCTTTAGCCATGCATGGCTGCTTTCATGTATATACATCAGATAAAGGCGGGTTATTTCCCTTAAATGATTATTCGGAATTTGCAGATCTTAAGTATGATGAACAGCTTAAGCTTATAAAGCATGGAAAGGAATGCTTAAAAAGAGAAGGGCTTGATACGGACATATTCATGGCGCCGGCGCATTCCTTCGATAAGACATCTCTTAAGGCGCTTAAAAAATGCGGCTTTAAATATGTGACTGACGGCTTTGGCATACGTCCTTATTCCATGGGCGGTCTCGTTTTTCTTCCAATATCCCTGCTTAAAAGTCTTGAACTCAGAGTTTTAAAGAACGGCATCACCACTTTTGTCGTACATACGGGGATGATGGAGGAAAAAGATTTTAAGGAATATGAAGAGCTTTTAAAATGCCACGGAGAGCATTTCTGCCGTTATGAGGAATTATTTGAGTATAATGCGGCGCCGCGTTCAAGGTTTGGTCATTATACGGAATATGGCCTGGCGGCTTTAAAGCATTTTGTAGGGAGGATAATGTGAAAGACGGGAAGATTGTTGTCCTTCAGGTGATAGGCGGACTTTCCATGGGCGGCGCCGAGAGCCGTATGATGGATATTGCAAGAGAGATAGACAGAGAACGTTTTTCTTTTGATTTTCTTTTGGATGAACCTCCGGGATACTATGAGCCTGAAGCCGTTTCTCTTGGCAGCAGTATATACCGGGTGCCCAGGTTTTATTTTTTTAACTGGCATCAGTACACCTCAGCCATGGACCGTTTTTTTAAAGAGCATAAGGAAATAGATATAGTCCAGGCCAGCCTTACCAGCACGGCATCAATTTATCTGCCGGTCGCGAAGAAAAACGGTGTACCTGTGACAATGGCTTACGCAAGGAGCGCCGGAGTGGACCCGGGACCCAAGGGGTGGCTCACAAAGCGCTTAAGGAGCACTCTTTTTGAAAAATGTGATATAGCGGCGGCAGTATCCGTAGAGGCCGGGAAAGCGGTGTACGGAACAGAACATGCGGATAAGGTGATGATCATACCGGATGCTTTTTTCCTGGATAAGTTTAAGCCTTCTGCAGATAATGCGGCAAAGGGGCTGGAAATAAGAGAGAGGTATTCTCTTAAGGACCGCTTCGTTATCGTTCATGTGGGACGTTTTCATTATGCCAAGAATCATGAATTCCTGTTAAAGGTATTTAAAGAGATAGCGGCAAAGAGAGAGGATGCAGCCCTGCTGCTTGCCGGAGACGGAGATACCCTGTCTATGATGAAAGCTCTTGCAGCCAAAGAAGGGATAAGCGATAAAGTGATCTTTGCGGGACAGCAAAGCGACCCCGCAGCATTTTACAGTGCAGGAGATATCATGATATTTCCTTCCAGATATGAAGGTCTTCCGGGAACGGTCATAGAAGCACAGAGCTCAGGTCTTCCGGTGCTGATGTCCGATACCATTACACCGGAGGTGGAAGTTACTGAATTTGTAAGATCTCTTCCTTTAGCGTCAGGCGTGGAGGCATGGGCCTCAGAGGCGCTTAGGTTTTATGATAAGATAAATGCATCTTATCCTGACAGGGGGGGGAGGGATAATATAAGTGCTCTTGCCGATGCAGGCTTTGAGATAAAGGCTTCGGTAAGGAAGCTTGAAAAGCTTTATGAAGAGCTGCTTGAGAAGGGAGGGGACCTATGAGCATAAAAAAAGTCATGTTCCATATAAACAGCCTTGAAAAAGGAGGTGCTGAGAGAGTGGTGACCGTGCTTGCAGGCCAGATGGCGGCGGCCGGGATCGATGTCAGCATTGCAACCGAATGGACAGGCAAAAAAGAATACAGTCTCCCCGAAGGTGTAAGACGCCTTGACGCAGGGCTTTCAAGTAAGCAGGAGAGTCTTAAGAGACTTGGTAAGATACGCGCAAGGAAAGATAATCTTAAGAAACTCTTACTTAAGGAGAAGCCGGATGTATTATTTGCATTCTGCCGTAATGCCAATTACAGGGCAGTGATGGCAGCGGACAAAACAGGGATACCGGTGATAGTATCCGTAAGGAACGATCCCAAGGTTTATTATGCTTCGGTATATCAGAAACTTTTAAGCGAAAAGCTTTATTCAAAGGCTGCGGGCATCGTATTCCAGACAGAAGAAGCAGCAGATTTTTTTCCGGAAAAAATAAGAAAAAAAAGCAGGGTGATAATGAATCCCGTATCGCCCAAATATCTTAAAGTTACAGCGCCTGAAAAAAGGCGCCCCGTAATAGCCAATGCCGCACGTTTTGCGTATGCCAAAGATCATATGACTCTTGTAAAAGGCTTTGAGCTGGTGCTTAAAAAGCATCCGGAATATACGCTTGAGCTTTATGGCGACAGATCTGAAGATAATGAGATCCATCAGGTTAAGGAATGGGTAAAGGGACATAAGCTTGATGAGAAGATATTATTCATGGGAAATGTGCAGGATCTGGAAAAACGTTTAAGTGATATTTCCGTATTTGTCCTTTCATCTGTATATGAAGGCATGCCCAATGCTCTTATGGAGGCGATGGCCATGGGAATCCCTTCGGTTTCTTCCGATTGTCCCTGCGGCGGTCCGGCCTCTCTTATAGATGACGGATATTCGGGGCTTTTGTTTACCCCGGGGGATGAAAGAGAGCTTTGCACGGCTGTTACCAAGCTTATTGAAAATCCGGGTAAGGCTGAAGAGCTCGGAAGACACGGGGCGGAAAAGATGCGGGAATGCACGCCGGAAAAGATAGCGGCAATATGGCTTGAATATGCAGAAAAGGTGATCCGTTGAAAAAGATATTATTTATAACAGAAACGGTGATAATGCCTATCGACAGAGGCAACAGAAAGAGGAATTTCAATCTCATCAATTCACTTAAGGCAAAGGGGGCAGAGGTTGATATCCTCTATCTGGATACTTACAGTGAGGATGATCCCGCTCTTACGAAAGAATGGGCGGGAGAAGGACATTTCTACTCCATAAGGAATAAGAAAAGGTCTTTTCCCGTATTCATAAAAAGAAAGATAAGAAAGTTGTTGGAAATACTTCATTTCCAGGTGGCGTTTAAATATTTTTCACTGGATGAGAGAGTGGATCCCGATCTTCCTGCGCATGTGGCTGATTTCATAAAGGATAAAGGCTACGACCAGGTATGGGTAAGCTGCGTATATAATTCCGCAGCATTGTTAAATATACCGGAGGGAATAGTTAAGGTGATCGATACGGTCAATGTTTCTTCCGTAAAGAGACAGGAATATGAGGCTGTAGGTTACAGGAATTATGAGTTTGCCTTAAAGAAGGATGTGGAGAAAAAAGGACTTTTAAGAGCAGATGCGGTGATCGCGATACAGGATGAAGAGGAAAGATTCTTTAAGGAAATGCTTCCTTCTTCCGTAAGGACATTTACCATAGGGGAAAATCTGCCGCTTTGTAAAGCAGCTGTCAGTTCTTCAAAAAAGGTGCTTTTTTTAGGCAGTACTTACGTCATAAATATCGAGGGCTTTAAATTCTTTAAAGAAGAGATACTTCCGGTCTTAAAAAAGACCTGCCCGGAAGCTGAGGTGGTGATCGCGGGTTCCATATGCTCCAGGATCCCGGATGATCCTGCCTATGAGAAAAGAGGCTGGGTAGAGGATCTTGATGCCCTGTATGAGGAAGCGAGGCTTGTGATCAATCCCGTACGCCATGGCGCGGGGCTGAATATTAAGATGGCGGAGGCGCTTTCCTATGCTAAACCTGTGGTATCAACGATCAGGGGAATGAGAGGCTTAAGGGCAGGTGTGGAACCTGCGCTTTCAACGGATGATCCCGAGATGTTTGCGCTCTATATAAGAAATCTGATCAGGGATGATGCCGCGGCGCTTGAGCTTTCAAAAAAAGCGGAGAGCTTTATGCTTGAATATACAAAAAAGAATGACAGGGCGTTAGAGGAAATATTAAGCTTATGAAGATGTTAAAGAAAATTGCCGTTATAGGTCCGGTATACCCGTATAAAGGCGGAATATCACATTATACCGGCCTGCTTGTAAAGGCACTGTCAAAAAAATATGAGGTGGAGACCATCTCATATTCACTTCAGTATCCGAAATTCCTTTTTAAAAAAGAGCAGAAGGATTACGGCAACAGGACTTTTGAGATAGAGGATGCGGGTTTTGCAATAAATACCGCAGATCCTTTTAACTGGCTTTTTATGAATAAGGGATTAAAGAAGCTTGACGCAGATCTTTGCATAGTCCAGTGGTGGCATCCGTATTTTGCTCCCTGCTATCAGTTTATGTTAAACGGGCTTAAAAAGAAGATGCCTGTTATTTTTGTCTGTCATAACGTGCTTCCGCATGAGCGTTTTTTTGCGGATACACTTCTTACAAAAGGAACATTAAAAAAGGGGAATTTTTGCATACTTCATTCAAAAGAGGATGAGGCCGATCTGAAAAGGATACTTCCCGGAATGGAATATAAACGCACTCTTCTGCCGACCTATAATGCTTTTAAGCTTACGGGCATGGACAGGACAGAGGGGCGAAGGCGTTTAAATATTCCCGAAGACGAGGAGATGATACTGTTCTTTGGTCTGGTAAGAAAATACAAAGGCCTTAAGTATCTGATCCTTGCAGCAGACAGGATATTTAAGGATCTGCCGGAGGCAAAGATATATATAGTCGGTGATTTCGGAAATTCAAAAGAAGAATACATGGCGCTCATTGAAAAAAGTGCTGCGCCGGAACGTTTTGTCATACGTGACGGATATGTTCCGGATGCCGAAGTGGAACCCTATTTTGCGTCAGCGGATGTAAATGTATGTCCTTATATATCAGCTACCCAGTCGGCTATAGTGCAGATAGCTTTCGGCTTTGAAGTGCCGGTGATAGCAACAGACGTGGGAGGGCTGCCGGAGGCTGTAGAGGATAACAAGACCGGTCTTATAGTACCGCCTGAAAATGAAAAGGCGTTAGCGGAAGCGGTCACACGTTTCTTTAAGGAGGATATGGCTGAAGGCTTTAAGGAAAACATAAAAAAAGAAGCAGAACGTTTTTCATGGGACCGGACGGTGGAGATCATAGAGGATTATTATGGAGCACATGCAAAATAAAAAAAATATATCCTGCTGCATAGTGATACCCGCCTATAAGGATTTTTTTGATAAAGACGAAGCGGCAGCCGTTAATGCATATTTCAAAGTATTCACGGAGGATAAATATTTTATCGTTCCTAAGAGCCTTGATATGAAGCGTTATACGGATGCATACCCGGATGCTCTTATAAAGAGGTTTCCCGACAGTTTTTTCAAAGGGACAAAGGGTTATAATAAACTGATGCTCTCGGATCTCTTTTACAGGGCTTTTAAAAAATACGAATATATGCTGATAGCCCAGCCGGATGCGGCGCTTTTATCAAAAGAGGATAAGCTCCACGAATTCATTGAAAAAGGATATGATCTTACAGGAGCTCCATGGGAGCCGGAGAGAAATATCTGGGAGGCTGTCATCACGAAAAAAGACGGCATAAGGCTCCTTAAAAAAAGAGGAAAAGGGATAAGCATGGGCAATGGGGGCTTTTGCTTAAGAAAGACAGAAGCCTGCAGGAAGCTTTTAAAAAAAGAAGCCTGGAGAAAGCTTTACTGGTACAGGAGCGAGGATATCTTCTTTGCTGTTGCGGGGCTTGAGGATAAGGATTTTAAGCTTTCCGATGTGGAAAACGGAAGAGCTTTTTCCCTTGAATACGGGATAAAGGCTGCGATAGATGCGGGCCATGCCCCCTATGCGGTACATGGCTGGAGTAAGGAGTTTAAGGACTATGCCGAAATGGCTGCATATGTGAATTCTCACGGAGGTGATATGTATGAGTAAAATGATAAGCGTAATAGTACCGGTATATAATGCATCGGCATATATTTCAGATTGCCTTGAGAGCCTTATGGTCCAGGATGATGATAATTTTGAGATCATCATAATAGATGACGGATCTGAAGACGGGAGCGGCGATATCGTAAAAGAATATGCGGACAGAGATAAACGCATAAGATATATAAAGACTGAAAACCGCGGCGCTGCGGCAGCAAGGAATAAAGGGATAGAGGCTGCTAAAGGAGAGCTCATCTCATTTGTTGACAGCGACGATACGGTGGAGGAAACGTATCTTTCAGCTTTAAGAGCACTAATGTTTTCAACTGAAAGCGATATAGCGGTCTGTGCTCATAATAACATTTATCCCGAGGCAGGTTCAAAGGACGGGGAGGATACGCTAAAGAAGAACCTTCGGGCTGCTGCAGGCTTTGTAAAAGGAAAGGCAAAACCCTATATCAATAAAGCGTCCGCGCCCCAGTTTAATTATTATTCCGGGGATACCGGTTTAAAAGCACTGCTTTACCAGGAGGGGTTCCTTAGCGTCCCCTGGGGGATGATCACAAATAAAAGTTTATGGAATGATATAAGATTCCCCGAAGGAGAACAGGCAGAGGATATGGCAGTTATTTACAGACTTTTTGCTGCTGCAGACGGGATAGTGCGCTCCGATAAGAAGCTTTACAATTATTATCACAGGAATTCCAATACGATGAATTCCACAAGGGAAAGCAGGAACTTAGCATATTACAGACACAGCCGTGAGATGATCGCCTTCATAAAGAAACAGTATCCTTCCTGTATACAGGCTGCTTATTCAAGGCATTTTTCCTGCTGCGCACAGATACTTTCAGAGGGGGCCTGCATCACGGATAAAGAGTTTAAGGCACGCGTAAAGAAGGATATAGATATACTTGCCCCCAAGATCCTTAAGGATCCCGAGGCAAGAGCTGCAAACAGGACTGCTGCGGCTGCCGCGCTTGTAAGCAGCACGGCGCTTGCAAAGGCTCTTGAAACCTATGACAAGGGACTTAAGTGGTATCTTTATTAATGAGCGTTACTTCCGAAAAAAATAAGATAGCCCTTGTGGAATATCAGGGAAGGCATGATAAGAACGGTGATGCGGTAGGGCATGCACCTAAGGTTTTTGCGGAATATCTCGCATATGTTGATGATGACTTTATTGCAGAATGCTTTATCCCCGGGGTGATACTTAAGACAGCCTTAAAGCAGGGCAGAAATGAAGCCATGCTTAAGAAAGCATCTGAGGAGAAAAGACTTCACAGGCTTCCGTATTCCATAAATATGGAAAAGAACAAAAGCTTTACGGACAGGATAAAGAATAAGCTTTATATGTTTGCTAACATAAGAGCGGCGTTAAAAAATGCCGGTGCGGACAAGCTGTGGTTCTTTAATACCGAATACTATTTCTGGCTCTATCTTTTCATTGCGGGAACACATGGAAAAGAGATATATGCCACAACCTTCATGGAAGGGTTTAAGGCGGGAAAGAACGGCCGGTTTTCAGGCATAAAACAGCGCATATTTGAAGCTGCCACAAAGAAGGCAAAGCTGATAATATCCACGGGGCCTTCCTTTGAATTTAAAAATGCAGAGCATATATTCATACCGGATTATGCTTATGAGGAGCAGATGTATAAGACTGCCGCAGAGAGGATCCTGGAGGGAAAGATCCTTTACGGGGATGAACCGGAAGAGATAAAAGAGTTTATCGGAAAATACGGCACGTCGGGTTTTGCCATATGCGCGGGAACCATGAATCCGGAAAAGAAGCTTGAAGAGGCTGTGGAGGTCTTTTCAAAGAATGCTTATCCATTGCTGATCGCCGGACGTTTTTATGACAAAGAAAGATATAAACGACTAAAGGAAGCAGCGGCAGAAAATGTATGCGTCTGTGATGTTTATCTTTCACGGGAATCATATACGGCACTTTTATCAGCTGCGGAGTATGCGCTTTTACCCTATGCACCGGACCAGTATTCGTCGCAGACCTCAGGGGTATTGCAGGAAGCTGTGTTTGCGGACACCATTGCACTAAGCTACGGAGCGGTACTTGAAGGCAACTATATACCCGGACTTTCGTTTTCTTCAATGAATGCGCTTACGGATGAAAGATTAAAGATGAAGAAAGAAGAGGCGGCTGCCATACATAAAGAGTATGGGCGCCTGAGGAAAGAAGTTTACGCGAAGGATAAGATAAAAGAAAAGCTCTGCGCCGCGTTTGAAAGCTGAAACCTAAGCTTTATTATTTATATATCCTTCGGTTGCATGTTCTGCAGGCTTTATCACCGCAGGATTCCCTATGACTATGCTGTGGTCCGGTATATCAGTATTAACATATGCGCCGGGGGCTATGAGCACGTCGTTGCCTATCTTTATATTTCCGACTATCACGGCATTTGTTCCTATCCAGACATCGTTTCCTATGACGGGAGTTCCTTTTTTATTTCCACGGTTTGTCATGCCGATGTTTACTCCCGAGGCTATATTTATGTTATTGCCAAGTACGGTATCCGGATGTATCACGCGGTTTCCGGAGTGGCCGAGGTAAATACCATATCCTGCTTTAACTTCTCTTGGAAGTTCGATAAAAGTCCGTCTCATGGCAGCATCAAGTCTTATGCCGTACCATTTTCTTAAAAATCCGCCTTTTTTAAAGTAAAAAGATGCCTTTCTCCAGAGCACAAGATATTTTTGCTCCGGAAGGAGGCCCAGACAGTTTTTCTTACCGATCCGTTTAAGGTCGGAGGCGATCAGTTTTTTAAGTTCCTTATCCATGACAGATAATATAACACAGCAGGGACGATGCCGCAAATGGCGGGTAAAAAAATGACATTATACCCGTAAATATGCTAAAATGTTAGAGATTGTGTGCATATGGAGTTTATTTAAGAATGAATGTATTCAGACGTTTAAGACAGCTGCTTGATAAGAAGCAGAAGTGGCAGTTTATGGGGCTTATGGTGCTTGTATTCATAAGCGCCGTATTTGAAACTCTGGGGGTTTCCGTTATTGTTCCCATAATCTCTGCCGTTGTAATGCCTGAAGAACTCATGACCAATAAATATGTTATATGGTTTATGTCTTCTGCGGGCCTTGATATCTCGGATGAAAAGAGCTTTGTCAGACTTGTGCTCATAGCAGCCATTGCTGTTTACGTGGTAAAGAATCTCTATATGCTGTTCTTATCTTTCCTTCAGTCGCGTTATGTTACGGGGCTGGAGAGCCGAACATCCAAAAGGGTATTCGGAGATTATTTAAACAGACCGTATGAATTCTATCTCAATGCTGATGTCAATGCCATCTTTCAGAGTGTTAATAAGGATATACCCCATGTATTCATACTCCTTCAGGAGGTCATGTATCTTGTGACGGAGGGTGCGGTAGTGCTCTGCCTTGCCGTGCTGTTGCTTATAGTCAATGTAAAGATGACACTGTTCATAGGTGCTGTCATGTTTTTGCTGCTTTTACTTATCGTTTTTCTGATAAGACCGGCCCTCGGGAAGCTTGGAACAAAAAGGGTAAACAAGCAGGTTGAGGCCATGAAATGGATGCAGCAGGGGGTATTTGGCATAAAGGATGTAAAGGTTGCCGTAAAGGAACATTTCTTTTTAAGGGAATTCTCGGAAAGCTATAAGAGCCTTGCCGAAGCAAACAGAAAATATACGGTCTTTTCGAATGCGCCCAGACTCGGAATAGAGCTTGCCTGCATGTCAGGCGCCCTTGTTTATATGCTCATCTGTGTTGAAAAGGGGATAGACATGAAGCCGATGCTTCCGGAACTTTCGGCATTTGCTATGGCTGCGGTGCGTCTGATGCCGGGAATAAACCGTATATCTACCCATTTGGCAAATATCGCATATTATGAGTCATCACTCAATCTTGTCTGTGATAATCTCCATATAAAAGAGCTCGGAGATACTGATCTTCCGGATGGAAAGGAGCGCATGTCAATAAAAAGCTCCATCGAACTCAAAAATATACGCTTTAAGTATCCGGGGACAGAGAAATATATATTTGATAATGCCTCACTTGAGATCCAGGTGGGGAAGAGCATAGGCATCACAGGACCCTCCGGTTCGGGAAAGACAACAGTTGTTGATATCCTTTTGGGACTGCTCATGCCGGAAGCAGGCGGCGTGTATGCGGACGGAAAGGATATCAGAACGGATATGCCTTTGTACCTGCGTAATACCGGATATATAGCCCAGAACATATATATGCTTGATTCTTCGATCAGGGAGAATGTGGCTTTCGGACTGCGGCCTGAGGAATCTGACGAGGAGCGCATATGGGAAGTCCTTAAGGAAGCCCAGCTCTATGATTTTGTAAAATCTCTTCCCGAAGGCCTTGATACGGTGCTTGGAGACAGGGGAGTACGTATATCCGGCGGCCAGAGGCAGCGGATAGGCATCGCCAGGGCTTTATATAACGATCCTGAACTCCTGGTGTTTGATGAGGCTACAAGCGCTCTGGATAATGAAACCGAAGCGGCTGTGATGGATGCCATTAATTCCTTAAAAGGGAAAAAGACAATGGTGATAATAGCGCACCGTCTTAAGACTGTGGAAGAATGTGATATGCGCTTTACGGTGGAAGACGGAAAGATAAGCAGGTCGTCTGAGTGAAACAGGACTGCACGTTTACATAAATATGCATATGTGGTATCATTAAGCGATTATGGACACAGTATCTAGTAATGAAAATAAGATATCCGGAAGGCGGTTAAAGATCGCTTTTATACTTCCGCACTTTTATCCCTATGTAGGAGGTGCCGAGAAGCTTTTTTATGATCTTGCGGTTGCCCTTGCAAAGAAGGGACACAGGGTGCATGTTGTAGCCGAAGAAGTGGACGGCTATAAGGGGAAAATGGAATTTGACGGCATCAAGGTGTGGTATTGTCCGTGGAAATCCATGTTCGGGCATCCTTTTCCCAGACGAAAGGATATGGAAAGGCATATAAAATGGTGTAATGTGGTTCACACATCCACATTTACCACCTCTCCCGGTGTGAGCGCCCTGGCAAAAAAATACAGAAAGCCTTCAGTGATCACCATCCATGAGATGAGAGGGGTCAAGTGGTTTATGACGGATGTCTGGTATAAGGCCTGCATATATTTTGCGGTAGAGCAGTATACCAGCAGGCAGCATTTTGACATCTACCATGCTGTATCCGATGCCACTGCGAAGGATATAAAGACATTTGCAGGAAAAAGGAAAGGCATAAGGCGTGTATATCCCGCAAATGAGACCGGTATGGGCGGCAATACGGATGAGTCGTTTTCTCTGAGGAAATATTTCGGAGTCAAAAGGGAAAAGATATTCCTTTATTACGGCAGACCCGGAAAGACAAAGGGGATACAGGTATTTGAAAAGGCTCTAAAGCTCTTAAAGGATAACGGAGAGCTTCCGTCAGGTGTAAGATTCTGCTTTATACTCGGAGCGGAACCTGCGGATTTAAGAAAAGCTTTCATAAAAGAGATGAAGGCTTATGGATTAGGTGATGTGGTAAAGATCAGGCCATCTCTTAAGAGAGAGCAGTTAGCGGCGGCAATAAAGCAGGCGGATGCTGTGGTGGTTCCTTCACTTACGGAAGGTTTCGGGTTTTCCGCTCTTGAAGCATGTCAGAGCGGGGCAAAGCTCATATGCAGCGATGCGGGATCCCTGCCTGAGGTTGTTTTTGGAGAATGCGCTGTATTTAAGAGCGGAGATGAGAAGGAACTGGCTGAAATATTAAAAAAAGCAGGCGAAGGGGATATGAGCGTATACAGAAATATCCCGGAGAAGAGATTTACCTATGAAGCCTTTGTGGGCGGCATAGAGGATATATATGAGGAAATTGTAAAATGACAGCGGTTTGGTTTGCGGTGGGAATGTTTGCTGCCGTATATATGGCGGCAGCAGTATACAGAAAGAATGATCTTTTCAAGATACTTGTGACAGGCGTTGGTTTTTATCTCTCGTTTTATGTCATAACAGCCGGTTTTTATATCTGGAAGGATGCTTTTTCCATAGACGGGGCAGCATCTTTAACAGCGGTTCTTCTTCTTGTGATGGATGTGCTTTTAAGCATTTTCTGGGTAAAGGGGCTTCCTTCGGTCAGGATAAATAATCTTAAGCAGTATATACCGCTTGTTATAGTTCTTGTTATTTCTTTCCTTCTGGCAATGCAGGGAAGAGAAGGCCTTTACTTCATGGGACAGGATTCCGGTGCTTATCAGGCCAGAGCCATGTTCTATATGGGAGGCGTTGAGAGCAATACGGTTAGCATGGGAGAGATCGCGGATATAAACAATGAATGGGAACGCGGTATATATATAAAAAATCTTTCCGAGCTTGACGGTTATTATACAGAGGATGATTATGCAGAAGAGGATTTTTCCGAGCTTGAAGAAGTAAGAGGAGTATTTCACGGTATCAGCACATATCCCGCATTGCTCGCTCTTTTTGGAAAAGCCTTTGGTCTTAAATATATGGGGCTTGCAAATGCCATAGCCTATCTCATACTTATCTCCTCAATATGGCTTATCGCAGATAATATCAGATTTGCTCCCTGGTACAGGACAACAGCAGCTGCACTTGCGGCATTGAGCCCGGTTATAATCTGGAATTCCAGGAATATGCTTCCGGATATGATATTTGCCGCTTTCCTTGCACTTTTCTTTGAGCTGCTTTCGGAAGGGACGAAACGCCGTGTTACCTTTGTATCCGTGATACCGTTGGCAGCAGGCTGCTTTTTCCATATCATAAGCACGATGCTCATGCCGATGTTTGTTATCATATATTTCTCAAATTACATCCGTACAAGGCACGGTGGATATCTGAAGGCACTGATCATTCTTTTAGCTTCCTATGTATGCGGGTTCTTCATGATGCAGGATACTGCGGAAGACTATATGATGCATAATCTTGGAGGCATATATTATAAGACCGGGTATAAGATCGCTGATTTCAACGTGAAGAATTATGTTGCATGGGCAGCAGTAATATGCGCTGTCTGTGCAGTCGTGCTTTCTGTCAGAAAGAATAATTCACTGATAGTAAGGGCATACAGGAGCGCAAAGAAAAAGAAGGGGACGCCCGGACGCATAGCCCGTCCTGTTCTTGCGGTGATCTTTGTTATCCTGCTCATACTCTTTATCATACAGGGTATAAATCTTGGAGAGGATCTGGAAAGAAAGAGGATGTCTGTAATGGCGGTCCTTCAGATGTCTTCTTATGTGCTCCTTCCTTTGTCGGTTGCCGCCATTATCCGTAAGGCTCCCGAATATCTTAAGGACAGATATTTTGCCACACTTACGTTTTCGTTTCTTTACATGCTGATCATATATTGTCTCGGGGTTATCCCGCAGATATATTATTTTTATTACTATACCCGTTATCTGGCAGTGATCATCATGCTCTTACCTCTTATAGCGGGATATATGCTTGAACGGATGAATCCGCGTGCAACCATTGGTATCGTGATCGCGGGCACTGTTCCCATGCTCCTTCTTTCCTCAATCCTGTTTAAGGAAAAGGATCTTACCTACAGCAGGTTTGAGGTTTTAAAGAGTCTTGAAAGCTGTATAACGGATGAAGATGCTCTCCTTATCAATTCACAGGGATATGACGAGCATAAGGTATACTGGATGCCGCTTAAGGCCCTTACGGGAGCAGATGTTTATTTTGTGGATGAAGACAGGCTGAATAACCAGCTTCGCAAATATTCAAAAGATCATGAAAATGTTTTTATCTTCTCCTACGATATGGGAAGGATAAATGACAGCATAAAAGGCCTCAGGGAAGTATACAGGGGTGTTGCAAGAGGCTCTTCCTATGAGGAAAATTATGAATATTTCATATCTCCCTATCCTGCAAAGGTTGTGGAGCTTGAAACGCCGGTGGTGCTTTACATAGCTGATAAGGAGGATGAGGACTGAAGATATGAAGCTCATCATACAGATACCCTGCTACAATGAGGCTGAGACCCTTGAGATAGCTTTAAACGATCTGCCCAAAAAGATAGACGGGATCGATAAGATCGAATATATGATAATCAATGATGGAAGTACTGATGATACCGTAAAGGTTGCCGCAGCCTGGGGGGTAAACCACATTGTAAGCTTTACGCGCAATAAGGGGCTTGCGAAGGCTTTTATGGCAGGTATAGAAGCGGGGCTTTCCTATGGGGCCGATATCATCGTTAATACGGATGCGGACAATCAGTATTGCGGCGAGGATATAGAGAAGCTTGTAAAGCCTATACTTGAGGGCAGGGCGGATATTGTCATAGGAGAAAGGCCCATAGATGATACGCCGCATTTTTCATGGCTTAAGAAGAAGCTTCAGCATTTCGGAAGCTGGGTGGTGAGAAAAGCCTCCAAGACAGGCATACCGGATGCACCTTCAGGCTTCAGGGCATTTTCAAGAGAAGCTGCCATGCACATCAATGTTGTCAATGAATATACCTACACTCTTGAGACCATAGTGCAGGCCGGCAGAAATAAGATGGCTATTACAAGCGTACCGATACGCACAAATCCGGAGCTTAGAAAATCAAGACTTTTCGGGAGCATGGGCGGATATGTAAAGAGATCTATGCTTACCATTCTAAGAGCGTTACTTATGTACCGTTCCCTGGCGGTATTGTCAATACTGGGATCGATACCTTTCCTTATCGGTTTCGGCATTGGTATAAACTTTTTGACATACTATTTCAAACACCAGGCGAGCGGTCATATCCAGTCACTTATACTGGCCTGCACGTTAATGATCATAGGTTTTGTAACTATCGTGATAGGGATGCTTGGAGATGTGCTTTCTGCAAACAGAAAGCTTATAGAGGATGTGCAGTACCACGTAAGGAAACTAACTTATGACGAATCCGATGCTGAGGTATGGAAGGAAGCGGGAAGCTTAAAAATACCGGAATGCATCTCAAGGGAAGATTCGGATTATGCGGATGATGAGTGAGGAAGAAAAGGTAAAAGAGCTGGTAACGGTAAGGGTGATGACCTATAAAAATATCGATAAGCTTAAGAAGACTGTCGATTCCGTTATGGCTCAGGACTATTCACCGATAGAGCTTATCATAAGTGATGACGGCACGCCGGGAGCCGACAGGGAGTTTATGCTTAAGGAGGCGGAAAGGGCCGGAAAGAAGCTTTACCGTGCGGAACTCCTTCCGGAACATGAAAATCTGGGAACCGTAAAACATTTAAATCTTATAAATAAAAAAGCGTCAGGCCGTTATCTTATGAGCTGCTGTCCGGGAGATTTTTTTGCATCAGCGACAAGCGTAAGCGAAGCTGTGGAATTGTTTAAAAAAAGCGGTGCACTTTATATCACATCAAGGCGTCTTGATGTGTATGAGGATCATAAGAAGATAAGGCCCTATGCGTTTACTGGGCTTTTGTTGAGATTTTTTCCGAAACTTCTGATGAACCGCATGATAACAAAGAGAAACCTCATAAGCGGGTGTTCCAGCTTTGAGAGAAGGGATATATTCGAAAAGTACGGTTTTTATGATGAGGATTACAGGCTGCTCGAGGATTTCCCTTTTGTGATAAAACTGCTTAAAAGCGGTGAGAAGATAGCCTTTACGAACAGGGTATTGGTGGAGCATGGCTGCGGAGACGGCGTATCCACGGGCGAGATAAACCCGCTTATATATGATGACCTTATGACTATGAGAAGGAAACTGTTAGAAGAAAAGGACGGGCTGTATAAGGGCACCGTCAGATGGCTTTTGAAGCATACGGAGAGATAACGGATGGAGATAAAGACCTACAGACTTCAGAGACACGGTGATGACAGGGGAAGCCTTGTATCACTTGAAGAGATGAGAGATGTACCCTTTGAGATAAAGAGGGTATATTACTTTTTTGATACAAGAAAGGGCGTGATAAGAGGAAAGCATGCGCATAAAAGCCTTGAACAGCTCTTAGTGTGCGTCAGGGGATCCTTTCGTCTGACTCTTGATAACGGCTGGGAAAGGGAGAGCCTGGTTTTGGACAATCCCTATGAGGGCGTATATATTGCAAATAATATGTGGAGAGAGATGTCGGATTTTACCGATGATGCGGTGATAGTTGTCTTTGCATCAAAGTATTACGATGAATCCGATTATATAAGGGATTATGATGAATTCCTTAAATTTGTGGGGGTTAAAGACTGATGGATAAGATCGCGGTTCTGATACCCTGCTTCAATGAGGAAAAGACAATAGAAAAGGTTGTTAAGGATTCTCTTGCGGCTCTTCCGGATGCGGTTGTGTATGTTTATGACAATAATTCCACAGATGCCACCGCAGAAGTGGCACGGAAGGCGGGAGCGGTTGTAAGAAGGGAGCCCAGGCAGGGTAAGGGGTATGTACTGCGCAGGATGTTTAAGGAAATAAATGCCCTGTGTTATATATGTGTTGACGGAGATGATACTTATCCCATGGAAGCAGCGCCTGAAATGGCAAGGCTTGTGCTTGAAGGCGGCGCCGATATGGTGGTTGGCGACAGGCTTTCTTCAACCTATTTTACAAAGAATAAAAGACCGTTTCATAATTTCGGAAACAGCCTTGTGAGAAAGACCATCAACAGCCTTTTTGACAGCGATATCAAGGATATAATGACCGGCTTCAGGGCACTTTCCTACGAATTTGTTAAAAGCTATCCCGTGCTTTCAAGGGGCTTTGAGATAGAAACGGAGATGACCATTCATGCCGTATTCAACGAGATGATAATTGAAAATGTTCCCGTGGAATACAGAAACAGACCCGAAGGAAGCGTGAGTAAGTTAAATACCCTTCCCGATGGTTTTAAAGTGATAGCAACGATAATAAGGCTTTATAAGAATTATAAGCCTTTCAGATTTTTTTCAACCCTTGCGGCGCTTATGTTAGTGGTGGCAGCGGTCATGTTCTTATGGGTGTTTTCACGTTTCCTTGAAACACATCTGGTTGAGAATATGCCGACCCTTATCGTAAGCGGTTTTATCGCCCTTGCGGCGCTGCAGAGTTTTTTCTCCGGGATGATCCTTTCGGATATGGTGACTGCTGCAAGGCGTGATTTTGAAAAGGAGCTTTACAGGCTGCATGACAGGAAGCAAGAAGCAAAAGATCATTGAATGCCTGTGCTGCATGGCTTTTTATCTGATATTTCTGTTTGCGGACGGGGTTTATCTGGGATCCGACAGCAGGGGGTACATAGAGATGATACCTGCCAGGGAGCCGCTCTATCCGCTGTTTCTTGCTGCATTAAGAGCTGTATTTAAAGAGGACATATATCTTTATGCGGTAGCCTTTATCCAGTGCCTGCTTGCGGGATATGCCGTGTTTATGAGCACCGGGTATCTTACGAAAAGACTTGGATGCGGGAAATCTGTGGAATATCTCATCTGGCTTGTACATGCGGGTACTGCTCTCCTCACACGTTTTGCCTCTGAAAGAGGTGCGGTCTATCCGGTGAATATAATGACCGAAGGGCTTACGATGTCATTGTGGATCATCTTCTTTACCTTAAGCTTAAGGGCTTTATATTCCGGTAATATAAAGAGTTTTATACTGCCTTTATTGCTCGCGGCACTAATGATGGATATAAGGAAACAGATGGCGGTTTTATTTATTGCCTTTACCGCAGCTGTGTTCGTGACAGGGATCAGGCGTTTTAGCTTAAAGACGGTATTGAAAAGGACACTTGCCGCAGTGGTGATATCCGTAATGGCTGCAGCTTTGGCAGTCTGCATTACGAGAATCTACAATTTCTGCTTAAGAGGTGAGTTTGTTCAGAATACCAGGGATATGAACCTTGTGCTTACCACCAGTTTATATGTGGCGGATAAGGAAGATGCGGCTCTCATTAAAGAAGAGGGAGCTCGTGAGCTTTTTTGCATTGTGATGGATGAGACAGATAAAAGTGAGAGCAATATCGCTTATGCGCCTAAAGACTGGGAAGGGCTTGCGGTGCACTATGAGGATCATTATGATCTCATAACCCTTGATACAACCAAGGATCTTTTTGAAGAATATGCCACAGCCCACGGAGCTGCGCCGGGGTTGGAAGCCCAGATAGAGGCTGACCGTTTAAGTTCGGTGATGGTAAAGAGCCTTCTTAAGGCCAATGCGCCTCGATATCTTAAAATATATGCAGCTTCCCTGCTTACGGGGATGATAAATTCCATTGCTCACAGGGGCGGGATCATCAATATATTTGCCGGGATACTGTACGTTTTATATATTATCCTCCTGGTCATATGCATTACCGGAAAAGTATCCGAAGATGCGCAATGCATGGCAGGATTCGTATTGCTGCTCATCATATCAAACGTGGGGGTGACGGCAGCTCTTATTTTCTGCCAGTCAAGATATATGATATACAACATGCCGTTATTTTATATATCGCTTATGATGATGGCGCTTAAGCTTAAGGATGCTTATCTGTCGAAAGGAAAAGTATGAAGGCATTAAAGGATATATTAAATAAATTAAACCGTATACTTACCGCAAAACAGAAACGACAGTATTTTCTTGTTATGAGTATAGGTATGATAGGCTCGTTTTTCGAGCTCCTCGGAGTATCTGCGGTGCTCCCGTTCATACAGGCCATAATGCAGCCTGAGGATCTTAGAGGGAAATGGTACTATGAATACCTTAAGGAGCCGTTTAACCTTACTGAGCCCGGAAGCTTAAGGACAGTAACGGTACTGGGCTTATGTCTTATCGTGGTATATATCATAAAAAACCTGTATTTAATGTTCTCCTCATACATGCAGTCATGGTATTCCACAAGTGTTCAGAGGGATATTTCAATAAAGATGGAAAAGACTTACTTAAACAGCTCGTATCTTTTTCATCTTGAGGTTAATTCCGCGCTGCTCTTAAGGAGCATAAGGCAGGATGCGGAGGGCGTATTTGCCGTATTTATTCATCTTTTCCGGATCTTATGCGAAGCCTTTACCGTGGGTGTCATCGCAATATATCTTGTGACCCTTGATCCGCTTATCGCGATCTCACTTGTGGGGATCCTCGGTGTATGCATGTGTGTCATATTTTTCGGCCTTAAGGGGCTTGTGAAATATTTCGGAAGGCTGGGTGCCGAATATGATACAAAGATGTATCAGTATTTAAATCAGGCTTTTAACGGCATCAAAGAGATCATGGTGATGAACCGTCAGGAATATTTTTCAAAGAGCTATGAGGATGCCAGTTATATCAGTACAAGGGCGGCAAGAAGAAACGGATTCTTAAACAGCATTCCGAGCTATATATACGAAATGGCTTGCGTGGGCGGTCTTATAGGTATTGTGCTTATAAGGATAAATACCTCCGACAGCATAGCTGAGGTGATCACGAAAGTTGCCGTGATGGCAGTATCCAGCTTCAGGCTTTTCCCTGCGGTAGGAAGACTTACAAACGCTTTAAACCAGGTGCTCTATCACAGACCCAGGCTTGATGCCACTTATGATATGTTAAAGCTTTTGGAGGATACGGAACTTTACAGGGTAAAGCATGTCGATAAAGATAATTATGTACCTTTAAAATTTGAAAAGGAGCTTTCAATTGACAATATAAGCTTCAAGTATCCCACGGGTGAAGATGATGTTCTTAAAGATTTAAGCCTTACCATAAAGAAGGGGCAGTCTGTAGCTTTTATAGGACCTTCCGGTGCAGGAAAGACCACTCTTGCGGATTCGATACTCGGTCTGCTTAAGCCTGTTAAGGGGCATATAAAGTCGGATGGGACGGATGTATATGAAAATCTCCCTGCATGGGCAAAGATAATAGGATATGTTCCCCAGAGTGTATATCTTACAGATGATTCGATAAAGAATAATGTTGCCTTCGGTATTTATGAAGATGAGATTGATGAAGAAAAGGTATGGAAGGCCCTGGAAGGTGCCCAGCTTGCAGATTTTGTAAGGCATCTTAAAGACGGACTGGATACTGAAGTCGGGGAGCGCGGAGTGCGCATGAGCGGCGGACAGAGGCAGAGGATCGCCATAGCCAGGGCGCTTTATGAAGATCCGGAAATACTTGTTCTTGATGAGGCGACAAGCGCGCTTGATACCGAAACCGAGACAGCTGTCATGGAAGCGATAGATTCGCTGCACGGAGCGAAGACTCTTATAATCGTTGCACACAGGTTATCGACGATAAGAAACTGTGATCTGATATATGAGGTGAATGGGGGAAAGGCGGCTCTTAAAGACAGATCTGAGGTGCTGTCGGAAGAAATGCTCCTTACGGACGGTTCCGGAAAAAAGGATGAAACCTGAATTCAGGAAAAAAATTTCGGCTGTGGCTTTTTGCATGGGACTACTGTGCGAGCTGTACGTTATGCCTTCGGGATATGCCTTCGGCTGGTATCATGAAAAGGAGATCATTGCGGTAGGAATGGTCTTTTTTGCCATATCCATTTTAAGCTCAATGAATATTAAAAAAGATGCGCTGCCGTTTATGCTGCTTGGGGCATATGGGATTGCGGCATTCCGTTACCAGCATTCGGCGCTGATACTTCGGGTGATATTTGCCATACTTGCGGGGCGTGATAAGGACAGGGATAAGACAGTGGCGGTTTTCTGCGCGGGAAACGGGTTCTTACTCATTTATACGGGATTCCTTGCGGCTTTGGGTATACACAATACTCTTACACTTACCGGTCAGTACAGAAGCCTTGACGGAGAGCTGAGATGGTGCTTCGGTTTTTATCATCCCAATGGTTTTGCACTTTTTATGTTCAGGGAATTTCTTCTGCTTCTATATGTGATATTCAGATATACGGAGGGAAAGAAAAAGATTTTGCTTATACTTGCGGATATAATGATATGCGGGGGATTTATCATACTTTCGGGTTCGAAGATGGCGGCCGCCGCGCTTATCATTGTGGGTATTCTTGCACTGGGAGCTGCTTTTATTAAGAAGCTCATATATGACAGGCTGCTTTTTGCCTGTGCCGCAGGGATAACATTTCTTCAGATAGCATTTGTGATCATCTTTGCTTTTGTTCCATTTCCGAGGATCCGTTATGGGAGAGATGATACTTTTCTTGAAAAATTGAATGTCCTTACAACAGGCAGGCTGCTTAATACAAAGAGGCTTTTTGAGTCGGCTGTTCCCACTTTATTTGGCAGAAGGAGCGGGTTGGTGCTTTCCGAGATGGGCTTTTCAAATGCGCTTTATTCCGAGGGCGTGATATTTGTGGCGCTTTTGGCACTGGTCTCAGTCCTTATTGCTTATCTGCTTTATAAGGAACGCAACAGGGGCGGGCTTCTTATGCTTACGGGCATCACGGGCTATGCTCTTGCTGAGAGTTATCTTCCGTATTTTAACAAGAACTGTCTGTGGCTTATGTGTATCGGTATAGGTCTGTATGAATTGAAAAACGGTGAAAAAAAGGTGGAGAATAAATGAGTGTGAGGAAAAAGATAAAACTGAATTATGCCGGCTTCTGGCAGGATTTTGACCCGCTTGATAATTATTTTTATAACAGGTTAAAGCTTTATTACGATGTTGAGATAGCAGATGATCCGGATTATGTTTTCTGCAGCGTTTTTTCCGATACGGAGCATTTTAAATATACACACTGCGTTAAGATATTCTATACGGGAGAGAATATCATTCCTGATTTTAACCTTTATGATTATGCTTTTGGTTTTCATTATATTGATTTTGAAGACCGGTATATGAGACTCCCGCATTATGCACTTTACGACCGGGAAAAGGAGATAGAACCGGCCTTAAAGAAACACACCTTTTCGGATGAATACTATCTGTCAAAAAAGAAATTCTGTAACCGGGTCGTATCCAATCCTTTTGCCATGGGTGAGAGGGATATCATTTATTTAAAGCTCTCCGAATATAAAAAAGTGGATTCCGGCGGAAAGTACAGGAATAACGTGGGGGGTCCCGTAAAGGACAAGATCGCCTTTGAGAAGGATTACCGATTTACCCTTGCTTTTGAAAATTCCGCAATGAGCGGATATACGACAGAAAAGATACTCCAGGCTTTTGCCGGTGATACTATCCCCATATATATGGGAAGTGAAAGGATAGCGGAGGAGTTTAATCCCGAGTCGTTTATAAACGGAAATCTCTTTAAGGATCCGGAATCGCTCATAGAAGAGATAAAGCGGATAGATAATGATGAGGAAGCTTTCTTAAAGATGATAAAGGCTCCTGCCGTGCTTGAGGGCTCTCAGGCCGATATCGCCCTTAGGGAGGATTATATAGATGATTTCCTGAAAAATATATTTGACCAGGATAAGGAAAAGGCAAAAAGACGCAGTATGGTTTATCTTGGCATGGATTATCAGAAGAAACTTAAGGATGCCATGAAAGTAAAAAAGGCTCTTGATGTGGTAAAAAGGCCGATTCACCTTTATCACGGGCTTAAATGGAAGCTTACCACAAGGGACAGATGATGGAAGAAAAGAACAGTAAAAAGATCACGGATCACAGATTTTTCATGCTGGCATTTACCGGCCTGTTCTTTTTTGCGATGCATCTTACCTTTGCGGCTTTCACAAATGATGATTCATTCTTTAAGATAATAAGCGAAGGGGAGCCGCTTTCTGAACTTTTGCTTGAAAGATACAGGACAGATTCATCCAGAGTCCTTTCCGAGGCATTTCTGTTTACTTTTGTACAGAAGCCCTTTATAGTCTGGCAGATATGCGATACGTTAATATGCATGCTGCTTGCTTATTCGGCAGCATCGGTATTTGGTATAGACAGGCATGATAAAAAGAACTGGCTTATCTTTCTGCTTTTTGCATGCTATCCCTATATGCATATGGGTTCTGCAGGCTGGATATGCACAAGCCTAAATTATATCTGGCCGCTTGCAGCTTTTCTTTATACGCTTTCCGTAGCATTAAGGAGATACAGGGGCGAAAAGGTATCGGATCTTACTGTGAGGCTTTCGCTTATCACAGCTGTATTTGCCGCAAATTGTGAGCAGTCGGCGGCAGTTACGTTTTTATCCTTCGGGCTTATCCTGTACTTTATCATCACGGGAAACAGGAAGGGTGAAAAGTCAGGGACTCATAAAAAAAAGAGTTTCTGGCTTGAACTTACGGTTTTCTGCATAGGAATCTTTGGTATCATATTTGCGCTTACGGCTCCGGGAAACGGAGCCAGGACAGAGATGGAAGCGGCAAACTGGATGCCGGAGTTTTTTGATCTTACGATACTTGATAAATTAAGGCTTTGTTCTGTTTTTGTCTTTGAGCACTTTGTGATGATACCGGATGTGATATTCTTTATGTTCTCGCTTCTTTTGTTCCTTTTGGGAAGGGAGAGGATAAAGAAAGGAGTAAAGGCAAAAGGTTTAAAGTGTGCTGTAGTGCTTCCTCTTTGCATAGATGTGATCTTTACTGCGGTATATTTTGTTAAGGATTTTATTATCGGACACAAGACAAATTATGATTTTACGACACCTTCGATATTCATAAAAGATGCGGGAACTGCCTTTGTCCAGATATCAGAGCTTGCGGGGCTTGTGATATATATAGCTGCAGCTGTATATACTTTGTGGCATATTTTTCCCGAAACGGAAAAGAGGCTTGTGTCTGTTTACAGTCTGGGAACAGGTTTTGCCGTAAGGATGGCCCTTATGCTTTCCCCAACCATGTTTGCTTCCTGGCACAGGGTGCTTATATTTATGTATTTTGCATTCTTAGGGGATTCCTATATGATGATAAATGAGCTGCTTCCCCTTAAAAAGAAGTGGCAGAGAAATTTGATCGTTGCGGTCATTATCTGCGGGATAGTTGTAAATCTCATACTTACCGTAGGCCTTCAGTTAAGAAAGAGAGGCTTGTTTTCCTAAGTGACTTTTACCACCTTGGAATTTGCATATTTTTTTGCGGCGGTATTTATCGTTTATCATCTGCTGCCGCAAAAATATAAATGGATGCTTTTGGTGCCCGCATCCGCATATTTTTATGCATCCTGCGGGCTGCCTGCCTTTTTCATGCTCTGTGCGATGTCGCTTCTTGCCTGGGGGGCGGCTGTTCTCATTGAAAAGAGCGGGAAAAAGTCCGTGCTTATCCTTTCGTATGTGCTGCTTACACTGTTTCTTATGGGGCTTATGCGTCTGCCGGCCCTTTCATTTATCATGCCCCTTGGTTTTTCATTCTACGCCCTGCAGTGCATGTCATATGTGACGGAGGTTTACAGGGAAAGCATAAAGCCCCTTAAGAATCCTTTGAAAGTATATATTTACACGGCATATTTTCCGCATGTGCTTCAGGGCCCTTTTGAGGATACGGAAGAATTTCTCGGAGAATTGTTTGCGGGAAAGTCTTTTTCCTATGAAAATGCCAGGGAAGGTGCGGGACGTTTTGTGCTGGGACTTCTTAAGAAGTTAGTCCTTGCGGACAGGATAGGATATATTGTGGATCCCGTATTTTCGGATGTTTCCGGATATCACGGTTTTACTGTGGTATTTGTCATGTTACTTTATTCCGTGCAGCTTTATGCCGATTTTTCCGGATATATGGATATGGCAGTGGGCGCTTCAAAAATGTTAAATATCGGGATACGGGAGAATTTCAATGTTCCCTTTGCCTCAAAGAGCATGGCTGAATTCTGGAGACGCTGGCATATGTCACTGGGGCTCTGGTTTAAGTCTTATGTTTTTTATCCCGCATTGCGGTCTAAGCCGCTTTCAGCCATAAGGACGCATTTTAAGAAAAAGAAAAACAGATACCTTATGAATACGCTTCCTACCTGCCTTGCCCTTACGCTTAACTGGACACTTATAGGATTATGGCATGGCTTTGATATGAACTACCTTTGCTATGACTGGTTCTGCGGTGCAGTGATAATCATCTCGGAATTCTTAAAGCCTTTGTACGATAAGTGCAATGATAAGACAGGACGTTTTTCAAAGAGTAAAGCCGCGGATGCTTTAAGGATATGCAGGACTTTTTTACTAACTGCTTTTTCATTCATGCTTTTCCGTCCTGCTACCATATCGGATAGTTTTACCATGATAGGAAATATCTTTTCAGCTGCGGATATACATGCACTTTCGATGTTCATGTACAATAATATTTATGATATTTTTCTGATAGCGCTGCCTGCGCTTATAATACTTATTAATGATATCTGTCTGTACAGGGGAGAGGATCTTATAAAAAAGAGCATGTCATTCCCGCTTCCCTTAAGATGGGCAGCTTATCTGTTTGTTGCATTGATAATATATATCGCAAAGGGCGACAGGAGTGCGGCAGGTTTTGCATATTATATTTTTTAGGAGAGACGGATGGCTTCATTTCTTGAACTGAAAAAAGCAGCAAAAAAGGCTTCGGATCAGCCTGAAGATATAAGGATATCTCTTGCAGGCGACTGCGCCACGCAGCACCTTGTGACAGCAATAAAGGGGGCTCTTTCACTTAAAGGTATCAATGCTGATATATATGAGGCTGAATACGATTCCGTAAGCGCCGAGCTTTTCGATCTGGGTTCCGGTTTATTTTTGCATGAGCCGCAGTTTATCATCCTTATACTATGCATTGAAAAGCTCTACGATGCATACTGCCGTGAGGAAGATAAGGAGAATTTTGCGCTAAGGCATTTTGAAGAGATAAAGGTTTTTTGGGATAAAGCCCTTTCTTTAAAAGATGCAAAGCTCATCCAGACCGGATTTACAGAGGATGACGACGGTGTTTACGGAAGCCTTTCGGGGATGCTTCCTGCAAGCTTCCTTTATCAGACAAGAAAGCTTAAATCCCTTCTTGCAGATGAAGCATTAAAGAGGGGTAATGTCCATATCCTAGAGATCCAGGGATTGTTGGAGAAGTTTGGAAGGTCCGTGTTTAAAGATGATAAATTATGGTATGCGGCACGCCTGCCTTATTCAATGGAGGCTCTTCCTGAAGTTGCAGAGCTTGCAGCCCGTAAGATATCTGTCCTTAAGGGCAATGTAAAAAAATGCGTGATACTCGATCTTGACGGTACGCTCTGGGGCGGCGTGATAGGTGATGACGGCTTATCAGGCATAGAGCTTGGTGAGCTTGGTACAGGCAGGGCCTATAAGGATGTACAGCGCTTCCTTAAGGAATTAAAGAACAGGGGCATCATACTTGCCGTATGCTCAAAGAATGATGAAGATAAGGCAATGGAGCCTTTTATAAAGCATCCGGATATGGTGCTTAAGAGCGATGATATAGCCTGCTTTATCGCAAACTGGGAAGATAAGGCATCCAATATTAAAAAGATACAGGAGATACTTAATATCGGCTTTGACAGCATGGTATTTTTAGATGACAATCCTTTTGAGAGAGAGCTTGTAAGGAGCTTTCTTCCCGAAGTGACCGTGCCTGAGCTTCCGGAGGATCCGGCGCTTTATCTTTCTTTCTTAAAGCAGTCCGGACTTTTTGAGGCTGCGGGATACGGCGGAGAGAATGAATCAAGGACAAGGCAGTACAGGGAGGAGACGCTTCGCGTTAAGGAAAGGGACAATTTTAAGGATTATGATGAATACCTTGAAAGTCTTGATATGGAAGGATATGCGGCGGCTTTTGATGATTTTAATATCCCCAGGATATCAGAGCTTACACTAAGGTCAAATCAGTTTAATCTAAGAACTGTCAGGTATTCGGCAGAAGATATAAGACGTATAGCAGAGGAGCCCTCATATATCACCCTTTATTTTAAGTTAAAAGACCGCTTCGGGGATCACGGGCTCATCAGCGTGATGATCATGAAAAAAGAAGAGGATACCCTGTTCATAGACACGCTTCTTATGAGCTGCAGAGTGCTTAAACGCGGCGTGGAATCCTTTATATTAAACAAAGCAGTGGAGACAGGGAAAAAGGTCGGCTTTAAATATCTTAAAGGTGAATATATCCCCACAAAGAAAAACGGCATGGTAAAGGACCTGTATGAATCCCTGGGCTTTGAAAAGAAAGAGGACGGAAGCTTTATCCTGGATATGGAGTCGTATATTCCAAGGCAGGTTCATATTAGAGAAGTATGATATAATGAAAAACAATATCATCGGCATCCGGATATAAAAGTATCCGGATGAAAGTAAGAGAAGATAAGAGGTTTTCTGAAATGTGCTTTACAAGAATTTTTACAGAAAATAAAATCCTGAACGAACGAACGAACGAACGAACGAAC